>NZ_JBVJCD010000067.1:0-29706 GCF_055588985.1 Streptomyces sp. NPDC041970 | reverse complement strand
TCTCCACTCCCCCCCCACGGCTTGTCGGCCCCCCCCCCCGTCCCCCCCCCCCCCCCCCCCCCCCCCCCCCCCCCCCCCCCCCCCCCCCCCCCCCCCCCCCCCCCCCCCCCCCCCGCGTGGGGCCCCTTCGAGCGCCCGCGCGACTCGCGTCGAAGGGAGCCCTTTTCCCGTTTCGTACGGCGGCGAAATGTACGGATTGGCCGCTGTGCGCCCTTGACAGCGCGGTGTTGGATCGCCGACACATCGGGCCGGGTCCGGGGGATTGTGTTGCTGCGAACCGGTGACACGCCATAGAGTCGCCAATCGTCGGCATGGTGCCACGCTGACCTATCGATAAGTTTCCTGGTCACGTCCAAGGAGGTAAGACGACTTGTGAATGAGTCGACAATTACTCCCGGAGGTGGTCGATCAGGGATGCCCGCACGGGGTCTGAGCCCGACCGGGCTCGAAGCTGTCGGCTCCGTCGCTGTCCGCACCTTCGCCACCCAACAGCACATGACGACAGCCCCCCAGATGATGGACGGCCCACACGTGAACGCCACGGCCGGCAACGAGAGCAGCCGGGACACCGACCGCTTCGCCGACTTCGCCGAGGTGCCCGAGGGGCACTTCTACGACCCCGACGCCGAATACGAGCCCGACCCGGAGTACGCGGCCACCCTCGCGCCCGACGCGGCGCGCCAGCGCCGCGAGCGCATCGGCCCCACCGGACGGCCCCTGCCGTACTTCCCGATTCCGGGTCCCCTGAACGAGCACGGCCCCGCGAAGATCATCGCGATGTGCAACCAGAAGGGCGGCGTGGGCAAGACCACGTCGACCATCAACCTGGGCGCCGCGCTCGCGGAGTACGGGCGCCGCGTCCTGCTCGTCGACTTCGACCCGCAGGGCGCCCTCTCGGTCGGCCTCGGGGTCAACCCGATGGAGCTCGACCTCACCGTCTACAACCTGCTCATGGAGCGGGGCATGGCGGCCGACGAGGTCCTGCTCAAGACCGCCGTCCCCAACATGGACCTGCTGCCGAGCAACATCGACCTCTCCGCGGCCGAGGTGCAGCTCGTCAGCGAGGTGGCCCGCGAGTCCACCCTCCAGCGCGCCCTGAAGCCGCTGATGGCCGACTACGACTACATCGTGATCGACTGCCAGCCCTCTCTCGGCCTGCTCACCGTGAACGCCCTGACGGCCGCTCACAAGGTCATAGTGCCGCTGGAGTGCGAGTTCTTCGCCCTGCGCGGGGTGGCGCTGCTCACCGAGACCATCGAGAAGGTCCAGGAGCGGCTCAACCCGGAGCTGGAGCTCGACGGCATCCTCGCCACCATGTACGACTCCCGCACGGTGCACAGCCGCGAGGTCCTGGCACGCGTCGTCGAGGCCTTCGACGACCACGTCTACCACACGGTCATCGGGCGCACGGTCCGCTTCCCGGAGACCACCGTCGCCGGCGAGCCCATCACCACGTACGCCTCCAACTCGGTCGGCGCCGCCGCCTATCGCCAGCTCGCCAGGGAGGTGCTCGCCCGGTGTCACGCCGAGTGAGTCTGCCGGGGGCCGACGAGCTGTTCCGTACCACCGGAGGCGGGATGGGCCTCCAGCCGTCCTCCCCGGCGGAGCGGCGGCGCAAGGCGAACGGGGAGGCGCGGGTGCCCGCGCCCGCCGCGGAGAGCGACCCCGCCGGCCCGGCCCAGGCCGGCGCCGAGCGGGCGGGCGGCCGGGAGGAGCACGCGGCGGCCGCCGCCGAGGCGGGCGACTCGCGCGGCCGCGCCGCGTCCGGCGAGAGCCCCGACCCGGCCGAGTCGGCCCCGGCGGTCCAGCCGCAGCGCAGGCGCGGCGGCCGCGGCGCGAACCGCCGCCCCAGCGGCCGGGAACGGCACGACGAGAAGATCACGGTCTACGTCTCCGCCGAGGAGCTGATGGACCTCGAACACGCCCGGCTCGTCCTGCGCGGCGAACACGGCCTCGCCGTCGACCGCGGCCGCATCGTCCGCGAGGCGGTGGCGGTGGTCCTGGCCGATCTGGAGACCCGAGGCGACGCGAGCATCCTCGTACGGCGGTTGCGCGGCCGCTGACCGGCGCGACGCGGGTAGCCTGCCCCGCAGGGCCCACCGGCCGGCGGAACCCGCCCCGCGGGTCCGCCGCGGACCGCGGGGCGGGCCCGCCGCACCGTCCGCCCGAGCCGCCGCCGCACCCCTGGACCGCCATGCCGACGACCGACGAACCTGCCGGCCCGCACCGCCGCGCCCTGGGCCCCGGTCCGGGCGCCGCCCCGGAGGCCGTACCGGAGCCGGAGGCCGGGCCCGTGCCGGACGCGGCCCCCGACTCCGGGCCCGGACAAGGGCCCCCACCGGACACGGCCGCCGGGCCGGGAGCCGATGGCGGGGGAGGGGGCGAGGGCGACGGCAAGCGGTTCACCGTGCGGCTGGTGAACTTCGAGGGCCCCTTCGACCTCCTCCTCCACCTGATCTCCAAGCACAAGCTGGACGTGACCGAGGTCGCGCTCTCGCGGGTCACCGACGAGTTCATGGCGTACCTCCGCGCCCTGGGGCCCGACGGGGACCTCGACCAGACCACCGAGTTCCTGGTCGTCGCCGCCACCCTGCTCGACCTCAAGGCCGCCCGGCTGCTGCCCGCCGCCGAGGTGGAGGACGAGGCGGACCTCGCGCTCCTGGAGGCGCGGGACCTGCTCTTCGCGCGGCTGCTCCAGTACCGCGCGTACAAGAGGATCGCCGACATCTTCAGCGACCGCCTGGAGGCCGAGGCCCGCCGCCGCCCCCGCACGGTCGGCCTGGAGGACCACCACGCCGAGCTGCTGCCCGAGGTCGTCATCGGCATCGGGCCCGAGGGCTTCGCCCGGCTCGCGGTGCGGGCGATGCGGCCGAGGCCGAAGCCGCAGGTGTACGTCGACCACATCCACGCCCCGCTGGTCAGCGTCCGGGAGCAGGCGGGCATCGTGGTGGAGCGGCTGCGCGCTGCGGGGGAGGCGGTCGGCTTCCTGGCGCTGACCGAGGACGCGCCGGACACCCTGACGGTGGTCGCCCGCTTCCTCGCCCTGCTGGAGCTGTACCGGGAGAAGGCGGTCACCCTCGACCAGGACGAGGCGCTGGAGGAGCTGCTGGTCGCCTGGTGCGGCGACGCGGACGCCGAGCCGCTGGTGACGGACGAGTTCGACCAGGAGGTCCGCGAGGCGGCGGCGGCCCGGCCGGGCCGGGCGCGCGGTGAGGACATCGAGGAGGGCGTACGAGCATGAACGAGCAGTCCACCGGCCGCGCCGGCGGCCCGGAGGAGGGCGCGGTCGCCGCGCTCGACCTGAAGCCCGCCCTGGAGGCGGTCCTGATGGTCGTCGACGAGCCCGCCACCGCCGGCCACCTGGCCAAGGTCCTCCAGCGGCCCCGCGGAGCGGTGGAGCAGGCGCTGCGGGAGCTGGCCGAGGAGTACACCGCGCAGCGCCGGGGCTTCGACCTCCGGTTCGTCGCGGGCGGCTGGCGCTTCTCCAGCCGCTCCGCGTACGCCGCCGCGGTGGAGGGGTTCGTCCTGGACGGTCAGCACGCCCGGCTCACCCAGGCCGCGCTGGAGACCCTGGCGGTGGTCGCCTACCGGCAGCCGGTGAGCCGTTCGCGGGTCTCGGCGGTGCGCGGGGTCAACTGCGACGGCGTCATGCGGACCCTGCTCCAGAGGGGCCTGGTGGCGGAGGCGGGCGCGGAACCCGAAACAGGTGCGATCCTGTACAGGACGACGAACTACTTTCTGGAGCGTATGGGCCTGCGAGGCCTGGACGAGCTCCCGGAGCTCGCGCCCTTCCTCCCGGAGGCGGACGCGATCGAGGCTGAGACGCTAGAGGGTGTGCCGTCGTTCGATCCGGACGCACCGGACACCCCGGATACTCACGCAGACGACAAGACGGATTTTTGATGCGAAGCAGTGGCAGGAACAGCGGAAGCGGCAGCGGCGGCAGCGGCCGGAGCGGCAGCGGCGGCGGCAGCCGGAACCCCCGGAGCGGCGGCGCGGGCGGCGGCGGCCGCAGCGGCGGCGGGTCCTTCCGGCAGGGCCAGGGGGGCGGCCAGGGCGGTCGTCCCGGCGGCTCGGGCGGACGCGGCGGCAGCCAGGGCGGGCGCCCCGGCGGTCAGGGCCCCCGCCCCGGCCGCCAGGGCTCCCAGGACGGGCGTCCGAGCTACCAGGGCGGGCGCGACGAGGAGCAGCGCCCCCGCCGCCCGCGCCCGGAGGAGCGCCGCTACGACGTCGGCAACGACGCCCCCGGCGCCCGGCCCGAGCAGGACGGCCCCCGCAAGGGCCGCGGCGCCGCGGCCCGCGGCGGGGCCAAGGGCGGCCCGCGGCCCGCGCAGGGCGGCGCCCGCAGCGGCGGTCCCCGGCGCGGCGCGGCCTCGCGCCCGCGCGAGCTGGACGCCAAGATCGAGCAGCGCAACCGCGACCGGTACGCGAACAAGCCCGACATCAAGCTCCCCAAGACCCATCCGGGGGCGGAGGAGGAGGGCGAGCGCCTGCAGAAGGTCCTGGCCCGCGCCGGCATGGGCTCGCGCCGCGCCTGCGAGGAGCTGATCGAGCAGTCGCGCGTCGAGGTCAACGGCGAGATCGTCGTCGAGCAGGGGATGCGCGTCGACGTGCACCGGGACGAGATCAAGGTGGACGGGCTGACCGTCGCCGCCCAGTCCTACCTCTTCTTCGCGTTGAACAAGCCCGCGGGCGTCGTCTCCTCGATGGAGGACCCGGACGGCCGCCAGTGCCTCGGCGACTACGTGACCAACCGCGAGACGCGGCTGTTCCACGTCGGCCGGCTGGACACCGAGACCGAGGGCATCATCATGCTCACCAACCACGGTGAGCTGGCCCACCGCCTCACGCACCCGAAGTACGGCGTGAAGAAGACCTACCTGGCCGCCGTCCAGGGCCCGCTCCCGCGCGACCTGGGCAAGCGGCTCAAGGACGGCATCCAGTTGGAGGACGGCTACGCCCGCGCCGACCACTTCCGGGTCGTCGAGAACACCGGCAAGAACTACCTGGTCGAGGTGACCCTCCACGAGGGCCGCAAGCACATCGTGCGCCGGATGCTGGCCGAGGCGGGCTTCCCGGTCGAGCGCCTGGTGCGCACCTCCTTCGGGCCGATCCCGCTCGGGGACCAGAAGTCCGGCTGGCTGCGCCGCCTGACCAACACCGAGGTCGGCATGTTGATGCGCGAGGTCGGCCTCTAGGCCCTCCGGCCTGATCCGGACGAGAGGCCCCGGCGGCGCACGCTGCCGCGAAGGCCCGCGGCCGGTCCTGTTCGACGATCCGGACAGGACCGGCCGCGGGCCTTCTGCCGTGCCGCCCCATCCTTTATAGTCAGAGTGACTATTAAGGAGGTGGGCGTGTTCCCCGTCGCCCTCGCCGCGTACGGCCGGACGTCCTGGACCCACGGGGGTGGACCAGGAACCCCGGTGCGCGTCACCACCCGCACCGGAGGGGCCCGGCCGGGCGCGGCGGGGGCTCCGGCGGCTTCCGGGGCCGCGCCCCGGCCCCGCGCCGCCGGCCGGCCGGGGGCGCGATGAGCGCCGCCGTGCCCGAGGACTACGACCCGCACGCGTTCGCCCCGTTCGCGGTCACCGCCGACCTCGCCGTCTTCACGGTCCGGGAGGCCCGGCTGCACGTGCTGCTCGTCGAACGCGGCCAGGAGCCGTACCGGGGCCGGTGGGCGCTGCCCGGCGGCTTCCTCCTGCCGCGCGAGTCGGCGGCGGACGCGGCCCGCCGGGAACTCGCGGAGGAGACCGGCCTCGGGCCGGAGGCCCTGGGCGGGCTGCACCTGGAGCAACTGCGCACCTACACCGAACCGGACCGGGACCCCCGGATGCGGGTCGTCTCCGTCGCGTACGCCGCCCTCCTGCCGGACCTGCCCGAACCGCGCGGCGGCGGGGACGCGGCGCGCGCCCGGTGGCAGGACGCGGCCCGCACCGGACCGCTCGCCTTCGACCACGACCGCATCCTCGCCGACGCCCGCGAACGGATCGGCGCCAAGCTCGAGTACACCTGCCTGGCCACCGCGTTCTGCCCCGACGCCTTCACCCTGGGCGAGCTCCAGCAGGTCTACGAGACGGTGTGGGGCGTCGAGCTGGACCGCCCCAACTTCCGGCGCAAGGTCCTGGGCGCGCCCGGCTTCGTCGAGGCCGTCGAGGGCCGCCCGCGCCGCACGGGCGGGCGGGGGAAGCCGGCCGCGCTCTACCGGGCGGGCGGCGCGACCGCCCTGCACCCGCCGCTGCTGCGCCCGCCCCGCCCCGCCCCCTCGCACTCCGCGCCGACCCGCCCCGCGCCGACGCGCCCCGCCCCGTAAGGACGAGACAGATGACGATCACCACCCCGCCCCTCACCAAGCAGGCGGCCACCGGCGTGCTGACCGGGCTGGCCCTCGGCGACGCCCTGGGCTTCCCCACCGAGTTCGACGACGTGCCCGCGATCCTCGCCGCCCACGGCCCCTGGCGGCGGATGGAGCTGCCCGCGCCCGCCCGCGTCAGCGACGACACCCAGATGACGCTCGCGCTGGGCCGCGCCCTGCGCACCGCCACGGACAGCGGACCGCTCACCCCCGAACGGCTGGTGGGCCCGGTCCGCGACGAGTTCGTGGCCTGGTACCGCTCGCCCGACAACGACCGCGCCCCCGGCGCCACCTGCCTGGACGCCTGCCGTCTGCTGGAGGACGGCCGGATCTGGCAGGAGGCGAGCCGGACCGGCTCCAAGGGGTGCGGCGCCAACATGCGGGTCGCCCCCGTCGGCCTCGTCCCCGGCCTCGGCGAGGAGCAGCGCGCCGGGGCCGCCCAGCTCCAGGCCGCCCTCACCCACGGCCACCCCACCGCCCTGGCCGCCTCCGACCTGCTGGCCCGCGCGGTCTTCCTGCTCGCCCAGGGCGTCGAACCCCTCGGCCTGGTCGGCCGGCTGCGCAGCTACGCCTACGACAACCGGGGCCGCTACCTCACCCGCTGGCTCGGCGACCTCTGGCGCCACGCCGGCGACGCCACCGCGCAGGCGTACATCCAGCGCGGCTGGGACGAGTGCCTGACCGCGCTGGACGCGGTCCGGGACGCGCTGCGCGACCCGTCGCCGGAGACCGACCCGTGCGAGCGCACCGGTGACGGCTGGGTCGCCGAGGAAGCCCTCGCCACGGCCCTGCACTGCTTCCTGCTCTTCCCCGAGGAGCCCGTCACCGCTCTGCGCCGGGCCGCCTGCACCCGAGGCGACTCCGACTCGATCGCCTGCCTGACCGGGGCGCTGTCCGGGGCGCACCTGGGCGCGGCCGCCTGGCCCGCGGCCTGGTCCGACCGCGTCGAGTACCGCAGCGACCTGCTGTCCCTCGCGGCGCTCTGGGACGCCTGAGCCGAAGCCGTACGGGGGCGGGGACGGGCACGGCGGCGCGGCGCGGCGGTCTATCCTCGTGCACGTCGAGACCCGCACCGCCCCCCTCGGCGACCACCGCCGCCCCGCGCAAGGACACCGCCCCGTGAGAACCGCCCTCGTCATCGGAACCGGGCTCGTCGGCACGTCCGCGGCCCTCGCGCTCGCCGGGCGCGGCGTCCGGGTCCACCTCGCCGACCGCGACCCGGCCTCCGCCCGTACCGCCGCCGCGCTCGGCGCGGGCACGGACGAGCCGCCGGCGGGCCCCGTCGACCTGGCCGTCGTCGCCGTGCCGCCCGCGCACACCGCCACCGTCCTCGCCACCGCCCTGCGCGAGGGCGCGGCCCGCGGCTACCTGGACGTGGCCAGCGTCAAGGGCGGCCCGCGCCGCGAGCTGGAGGCGCTCGGGCTCGACCTGGCGCCCTACATCGGCACGCACCCGATGGCCGGCAAGGAGCGCTCCGGGCCCCTCGCCGCCACCGCCGACCTCTTCGAGGGCCGCCCCTGGGTCCTCACCCCGGCCCCCGACACCGACACCGAGGCCCTCAACCTCGCCCTCGAACTGGTGGCCCTGTGCCGGGCGGTCCCGGTGGTCATGGACGCCGACGCCCACGACCGGGCCGTCGCCCTCGTCTCGCACACCCCGCAGCTCGTCTCCTCGATGGTCGCCGCCCGACTGGAGGAGGCCGACGAGACCGCCGTACGCCTCTGCGGGCAGGGCATCCGCGACGTGACCCGGATCGCCGCCTCCGACCCCCGGATGTGGGTGGAGATCCTCGCCGCCAATCCGGGCCCGGTCGCCGACGTGCTCGCCGGCGTCGCCGCCGACCTGGAGGAGACCGTACGGGCCCTGCGCGGGCTGCACTCCGACGACGAGCAGAGGCGGCGCGCGGGCGCCGACACCGTCGAGGGCGTCCTGCGCCGGGGCAACGCCGGCCGGGAGAGGGTCCCCGGCAAGCACGGCGCCGCCCCCGCCGCGTACGAGACCGTGGCCGTCCTGATCGGCGACCGGCCGGGCGAGCTGGCGGCGATCTTCGCCGACGCCGGCCGCGCCGGGGTGAACATCGAGGACGTCCGCATCGAGCACGCCACCGGCCAGCAGGCGGGCGTGGTCCAGCTCATGGTCGAGCCCGGCGCCGTCCCGGTGCTCGGAGCGGCCCTCCAGGAACGGGGCTGGTCGCTCCGCGGTTGAGCCGTACGGGGTACGAGGGGCCGTCCGGCACTCGGTAACCTGGTACGGGGCCGCGCTCCGGCCCGCCACTCCCCGCCCCGTGTACCAGGAAGGTGTCCACCACCGTGGAAACCGCACGCCCCTCCGTGATCGTCGCCATCGACGGGCCCTCGGGCACCGGAAAGTCGAGCACCTCCAAGGCCGTCGCCGCCAAGCTCGGCCTGAGCTACCTGGACACGGGCGCGCAGTACCGGGCCATCACGTGGTGGATGCTGAACAACGGCGTCGACGTCGGCGACCCGGCCGAGATCGCGACCGCGGCCGCCAAGCCCGTGATCGTCTCCGGCACCGACCCCACCGCCCCGACGATCACCGTCGACGGCGAGGACGCCTCCGGGCCGATCCGCACCCAGGAGGTCACCTCCAAGGTCAGCGCCGTCAGCGCGGTCCCCGAGGTGCGCACGCTCATCACCGGGCTGCAGCGCTCCATCGCCGCCGCCGCGACCGGCGGCATCGTCGTCGAGGGCCGGGACATCGGCACCACCGTGCTGCCCGACGCCGACCTCAAGATCTTCCTCACCGCCTCCCCGGAGGCGCGCGCGGCCCGCCGCAGCGGGGAGATCAAGGGCGCCGACCTCGCCGCCACGCGGGAGGCGCTGATCCGGCGGGACGCGGCCGACTCCGGCCGCAAGACCTCGCCGCTCGCCAAGGCGGACGACGCGATCGAGGTGGACACCACCGAGTTGACCCTCCAGCAGGTCATCGAGTGCGTCGTCACCCTCGTCGAGGAGAAGCGGGTCCCCGCGTGAGCGACGCCACAGGCGGACCCACCCCGCGGGGAGCGGCCGTCGGGCGGGCCATCGGCATCGGCCTCGTGCACGGGCTCTTCAGGCCCCGTGTGCTCGGCGCGTGGCGCGTTCCCGCCGCCGGACCCGTCATACTCGCGGTGAACCACTCCCACAACATCGACGGGCCGATGGTCATGGCCACCGCGCCCCGGCCGGTGCACTTCCTGGTCAAGAAAGAGGCGTTCGTCGGCCCCCTCGACCCGTTCCTGCACGGGATCGGACAGATCGAGGTGGACCGCACGACCGTCGACCGCACCGCCGTCACCCACGCCCTCGGCGTGCTGGCGGGCGGCGGCGTCCTCGGGATCTTCCCCGAGGGCACCCGGGGCGAAGGGGACTTCGCCTCGCTGCGGTCGGGGCTCGCGTACTTCGCGGTGCGGAGCGGGGCCCCCGTCGTCCCCGTCGCCGTCCTGGGGAGCACCGGGCGCCGAGGGCGGCTGATACCGGGGCTGCCCCCGCTGCGCAGCCGGGTCGACGTCGTCTTCGGCGACGCGTTCGACGCGGGCGCCGGCGACGGGCGGCGGACGCGCAGGGCCCTGGACGAGGCGACCCTGCGGTGCCGGGCGAAGCTGACCGGCCACCTGGAAAGCGCCAGGCGCCTCACCGGGCGTTAGGCGAGACTTGAGTAGTGGAGCGCTGATCGCGGTCCATCGATGATGATGCAAAGAGGAACGGACTTCATGGACGACCAGAATCACTCCGACGGCCCGAGCCAGGAGCACGGAGCACTCGGCGACGCCGAGTTCGCGGAGTTCATGGAGCTCGCCGCGCAGGAGGGCTTCGACCCCGAGGAGATCGAGGGCGCGCTCGACGAGGCCGGCCACGGCCCCCTCCCCGTGCTCGCCGTCGTCGGCCGCCCCAATGTCGGCAAGTCGACCCTGGTGAACCGGATCATCGGCCGCCGCGAGGCCGTCGTGCAGGACAAGCCCGGCGTCACCCGCGACCGCGTCAGCTACGAGGCCGAGTGGGCCGGGCGCCGCTTCAGGGTCGTCGACACCGGCGGCTGGGAGCAGGACGTGCTGGGCCTCGACGCCTCCGTCGCCGCCCAGGCCGAGTACGCCATCGAGACGGCCGACGCGGTCGTCTTCGTCGTCGACTCCACCGTCGGCGCCACCGACACCGACGAGGCCGTCGTCAAGCTGCTGCGCCGGGCGGGCAAGCCCGTCGTGCTCTGCGCCAACAAGGTCGACGGCCAGAGCGGCGAGGCGGACGCCACCGCCCTGTGGTCGCTCGGCCTCGGCGAGCCCTACCCGGTCTCCTCGCTCCACGGCCGCGGCACCGGCGACATGCTGGACGCGGTCCTGGAGGCCCTGCCCGACGCCCCGGCCCAGAAGTTCGGCGCCGCGCTCGGCGGCCCCCGCCGCATCGCCCTGATCGGCCGCCCGAACGTCGGCAAGTCCTCCCTGCTGAACAAGGTCGCGGGCGAGGACCGGGTCGTCGTCAACGAGCTGGCCGGCACCACCAGGGACCCGGTCGACGAGCTGATCCAGCTCGGCGGGACCACCTGGAAGTTCATCGACACGGCCGGCATCCGCCGCCGCGTCCACCTCCAGGAGGGCGCGGACTACTACGCCTCGCTGCGTACGGCCGCCGCCGTGGAGAAGGCCGAGGTCGCCGTCGTCCTGATCGACTCCAGCGAGTCCATCAGCGTCCAGGACCAGCGCATCATCACCATGGCCGTGGAGGCCGGGCGGGCGCTCGTGCTCGCGTTCAACAAGTGGGACACCCTCGACGAGGAGCGCCGCTACTACCTGGAGCGGGAGATCGAGACGGAGCTGGCGCAGGTCTCCTGGGCCCCGCGCGTCAACGTCTCCGCCGTCACCGGCCGCCACATGGAGAAGCTGGTCCCGGCGATCGAGACCGCGCTGGAGGGCTGGGAGACCCGCGTCCCCACGGGTCGGCTGAACGCCTTCCTCGGCGAGATCGTCGCCTCCCACCCGCACCCGATCCGCGGCGGCAAGCAGCCGCGCATCCTCTTCGGCACCCAGGCGGGCACCAAGCCGCCGCGGTTCGTGCTGTTCGCCTCCGGCTTCCTGGAGCACGGCTACCGCCGCTTCGTCGAGCGCCGCCTGCGCGAGGAGTTCGGGTTCGAGGGCACCCCCATCCACATCTCCGTACGCGTCCGCGAGAAGCGCGGCCGCAACAAGTAGCACCCGGCACACCACGACGGAGCCCCGGCCCCCACGCGACAGCGTGGGGGCCGGGGCTTCGTCGTGGCGGCGCTCAGACCTCCCGCGAGCCCGGCGGCAGCGCCGCGGGCCGGGGCCTGCCCGCGTGCCGCCCCACGCGCTGCCATGAGCCGAGGCCCCCGGCGTGCCTGCCCTGGCCCCCCTGTCCGCCGCCCTGCCCGCCGGGACCGGAGGCGGCCGGATGGCCGCTCAGCGGGGTCCTGGAGGCGAAGAGCCCCAACCCGAAGGCGGCGAAGCCGAGGTTCTCCTCCCCGCTCCGGTCGCCCGGCAGCGCCCGGAACGAGCGCCGGTACTCGGAGTACAGCGCGTCGTAGATGGGGGTGGGGGAGACGCCCCCCGACGGCTCCTGCGAAGGGCGCATCGCAGGGATCGGGCGCGGGGGCTGGCGGGAGGAGTCGTATGAGTGCACGTAGGTGCCAACGACCCCGCCGTCCGTCGGATGCGGTCGGAGCGGGGAAAACGCCGTCCGGCGGACGGGCCCGAGCTGGGCGTGCACGCTCAGGTCCCGGCCAGCGGCATCGCGGCGGCGACCAGGCTCCCGTCGACCGCGGCCTTCTCCAGGGCGTCCCGCAGCAGGTCCTCGCGCGGCTGCTGGCCGATGGAGCCGGCCGGGGCGGCGAAGACGAGGACCTGCTGCGACTTGTTGGCCGCGGCCCGCCAGCCGTCGGTCACCTGGAGCGGCTGGTGGGCCTGCCACCAGGCCACCGGGTTGCCGCCGCCCGCGCTCGGCTGGAGCACCGCGTGGAGCTGGCCCACCGCCAGCAGCACGGACCAGCCGGGAAGGACCTCGGGCAGCCGGTCGAGGCCGGGCGCGGGCCGGAAGCCCTGCTCCAGCAGCAGCGCGAGGAACTCGTCCCCCGCGCTGCCGTCGGTGCCGGGCCGGGCGACCGGGCCGGTCGGTTCGACGACCAGGGCCGGGCGGAGATCGCCCTCGATGAGGACGAGACCGCTGGTGATGCCGAGGACGGCCTGTTCGGGCATGAGCCCCTCCGTAGTCTTCTGCTCGCTGCCGGTGATGCTGCGCACCGCGCCCTGGAGCTGGTCCTCCGCGACCTTGACGACCTGCGAGGGGATGCACGTCGCGTGGGCGAACGCGAGCACGGCGGTCTCGTCCCCGACGAACAGCACCGTGCTGGTGCGCTCCTGGTCGGAGTCGCCGGGGGTGCGGCAGGAGGTGCAGTCGTAGCTGCCGGGAGTGTCGTCGCCGACGAGCAGCCGGTCGGCTTCGTCGTCGCCGATCTCGGCGCGTACGTCCTGGCTGACGTCGAGCATTCGCGGCACGGGTGGCTCCTCGAACTCGGTGCGTGGGCCGGGCGGTTCCCGGCTCATGAAGAGACAACGCGGGATGCGCGGCCGGGGTCACGGACCGGGGCGCACAGAAGTACGGAAACGAGCCGGCGCGCCGGTACGCCGAAGGGGCGGCCGGGCGCGTCCGGCGTCCGCGCCGAGGTTTTACCGGTGGTCGGGCAACCTCCCGGCGCCGTCCCCCGTCAAGCTCCACGGAGAACGCCGGCGCACGGGCGACCGGTTTCCACCACCGGCCGGCCCGCCCCCGAGCGGATCGCCGAGCGAAGGCCCGCGACGCGGGCGATCCTGGCGGAGGACTCCCGGAACCGGCAGGTCAGCCGTGGTTCCGGTGGCGGGACGGGGAGAGCGCGCTCTCCCTCCCCGTCCGTCCCGGTCCCGCGCGGAGCGGGACCCGCCGGGAAGTACAGTCCGAGAGACCAGATGGACCAGGGGGAAAACGGCGGCACCATGCACATCTCATTTCTGCTCCACAACGCGTACGGCATCGGCGGGACGATCCGGACGACCTTCACGCTCGCCCGCACACTCGCCGAGCAGCACGACGTGGAGATCGTGTCGGTGTTCCGGCACCGCGACGCCCCCGCCCTCGGCGCCCCCGAGGGCGTGACGCTGCGCCACCTCGTCGACCTGCGCAAGAAGAGCCCGGCCTACGACGGGGACGCGGCCGAGCACGGCCGCCCCGCCGCGGTGTTCCCGCGCGGCGACAGCAGGCACAAGCAGTACAGCAGGCTCACCGACGCCCGGATCGCCGCCCACCTCCAGGGGGTCGAGGCCGACGTCGTCGTCGGCACCCGCCCCGGACTCAACGTGCACCTGACCCGGCAGACCCGCCGGGGCCCGGTGCGCGTGGGGCAGGAGCACCTGACGCTCGACAGCCACGGCTACCGGCTCCGCCGGGAGATCGCCCACCGCTACACCCTGCTCGACGCGCTCACCACCGTGACCCGCGCCGACGCGGAGGACTACCGGGCCCGGCTGCGGCTCCCCGGCGTCCGGATCGAGGCGATCCCCAACGCCGTGCCCGCGCCGGCCTGCCCGCCCGCCGGGGGAGACCTCAAGTGGGTCGTCGCCGCCGGCCGGCTGCACCGGGTCAAACGGTACGACCTGCTGGTACGGGCCTTCGCCCAGGTGTCCGCCGCCCGCCCCGACTGGCGGTTGCGGATCTACGGCGGCGGGGACGCCACCGGCAACGAGCAGGCGGCCCTGCGCGCCCTCGTCGACCGCCTCGACCTGCACAACCACGTCCACCTCATGGGCTCGGCCAACCCGATGGAGGCCGAGTGGCCCAAGGGGTCGATCGCCGCCGTCACCTCGGACCGGGAGGCCTTCGGCATGACGATCGTCGAGGCGATGCGCGGCGGCCTCCCGGTCGTCGCCACCGACTGCCCGCACGGGCCGGCCGAGATCGTCGAGGACGGCGTCGACGGACGCCTGGTGCCGGTCGGCGACCCCGACGCGATCGCCGCCGCGCTGCTCCAGTTGATCGAGGACGACGAGCTGCGCCACCGGATGGGCCGGGCGGCCCTCGCCGCCTCGGAGCGCTTCGACCCGGCGCGGATCGCCGAGCGCCACGAGCGCCTGTTCGCCGACCTCGTCGCCGGCGGTGCGCGGGGACGCGGGCACGGGGCCCTGCGCACCGCGCTGCACCGCACCCGCGGCAGTGTGCTCGACGGGGCGTACGCCCTGCGCTACAAGGCCGCCGACGTACTCCGCAAGGGAAGGGCCGCATGACCGCCACCGCCGTACGCGCCGACTGCGCCGCCGATCCGGACGGCGCCCTCACCTTCGACCTGGCCGGGCCCGCCCCCGCCTCCGTGCTGCTCCTGCGCCGCCGGGGCGCGGCGGGCGACCGCCCCGGCGGCACGGTGCGCCTCCCGCTCGACCCGTGGGGCGCCGGACGGCTGCGGGCCGTCCTGCCGCCCTCGGTCGAACTGTCCGAGGGCCGCTGGGACGCGTACGTGGAGGAGCCCGGAGCCGAGGCGGCGCGGACCGTGGAGCCGGGGCTGCGGGATCTGCGCGCCCTGGTCGACCGCAGCCCGGACCCCCGCACCCCGGCGATCAGCGCCCGCGTCCCCTACCCGACCGCCGACGGCCGGCTCGCCCTGCGCTGCTGGCTCCGCGCCCCGCACGCCGAGGCCGGGGACATCCGCCTCGGGCCCGCGCGGATGACGGCCGAGGGCGTGCTGTACGGCGTCGAGGCGGGGGAGGGGGCCGCCGTGGAGGCGCGGTCGGCGGGCGACCCGGCCCGGACGCACCGCGTCCCGCTCGTCGCGGTGGACGGGGCGCCGGGCGGCTTCGCCTTCACCCTGCCCTTCGCCCCGCTGGCCGCCGGGCCGGTGGGCGAGGAGAGCCTCTGGCACCTCTGGCTGGTCCCGGCGGCGGGCGCGGAGGCGGTCAGGGTCTCCCGCGTCCTGGACGACGTCTGGTCCCGCAAGAAGTCCTACGTCTACCCCGGCCGCCCCGCGGCCGACGGCGTCCTCGCCACCCCCTGCTACACCGCCGACAACGATCTCTGCGTCCGGGTGGAACCCGCTCCGCCCTCCGCGTGAGGCGCGGGGCGGGCGCGCACATCGGAACACCGGGAAAGACAAGGCCGGTTTAATGGCGGGGGAATTTCCGGTGTCCGGGCTTTCGGCACACCGGCCTCCGGAGTGGGAAAGGGGCAGGTCGTCCCGGTGATTCCGGGGTCGTCGGCGAACCCCGCGCCGCACGCCCGGCGAGGGGTGCGGCCATTTCGCGCGGAGGCCTTCGAGGAGCCCGTACGGGTGAATGGGGCCGGGTTTACGGGTGTGGGGGCGCTGTGACACAGATGTGACCGCCCCGCCGCGCGGGGACGGCGCCAGGGCCCGGCGCCCCGGCCTTCCGTCACGGTCCGCGGCCGCCTACGGTGAAGGCATGGCATCTCTACCGACCCCTCCAGCACAGCCGGACGACGCCGCCGACTCCTACGTGGGCCTGGCCGCCGACGCCGCCGAGCGGCAGGCGAGGAGCCGTGGCTGGGACACGGTCCGGACGGTCGCGCCGGGCGCCTTCCTGACCATGGAGTTCCGCCGCGGGCGCATCAACTTCCAGGTCGAGGACGGCTCCGTGACGCGGTGCTGGGTGGGCTGACCCGCTCGCCCCGGCACGCCGAAGGCCCCGACCGCCCGGTCGGGGCCTTCGGCGTGTGCGCGGGGGCGGGTCAGCCGCCCGTCATCGGCCGGGCCGGGCTGCCGGGGGCGCGGGGGCCGCGCTCCGCGTGCGGCGGCGGGCGGCGGACGCCCGCCGGGGCCGCCGGCAGCCCGCCCGGACGCACGGGGTGGACCGTGTGGGCCCGCGCCCTGGCCCCGGCCGCCGGGCGCACGGGGGCGGGCGGGACCGGGTCCGCCGGCGCGGCGGCCGGCTCCTCGCCGACCGCCGGGGGGAGCGGCGCCGGCCGCGTCCCGCCGCCCGCCCCGGCCGCCCGTTGCTCGCGCCACTCCTCGCGCAGGGCGAGGATCCAGGCCTCGGTCCGGGCGATCAGCGGCTCGCACCAGGGCAGCGCCAGCAGGATCAGCAGCCCGGCCGCCCAGCCGAGCACGACGTCGCTGAGCCAGTGCGTACCGATGTAGACGGTGGTGAGCCCGACGCCCAGCGAGACCGTCGCGGAGACCGCCGACAGATAGCGGCGGGCGCGCGGGGTGGTGGCCAGATAGGCGAGGATTCCCCAGGTCACCACCGCGTTGGCGGTGTGACCGGAGGGGAATATGTCCCCGCCGGCGAACATCTCGGACGAGCCGATCCGCGTCGCGTAGTGGGGGCCGAGCCGCCCCAGCCCCAGCTTGACCGCGCCCACCGTCACGTTCAGCAGCAGCAGGGACGCGCCGAGGACCAGCAGCGGCCGGAGCGTGTGCTGCCGCCAGGAGCGCCACCCCAGCCAGCAGGCGACCATCACCGCCGTGGGGCCGCGCTGCCCGAGCACGACGTAGTAGTCGAGGAAGGCGTGGAGTTCGGGCCACTGCTGGTAGGGCCGGAACAGCATGACCTTCCAGTCCAGTGCCACCAGCCAGGACGTGATCAGCACCGCGAGGACGATGGCGAGGTAGAACGCCAACGTCCCGCCGAAGAGGGCGATGCGGTGACGGCTCATCCGCGGCACCACTATCTTCGGCGGTTCCGGCTCCCGGTCCAGGCGGGCAAAGATGTCGGTACGCACCCAATCGACGTTACAGCGAGTGAGTGTGCGAGCAGGCCAATCCGACAGCTTTGTGATGACGATGTGATGTGGACTTCGTCTCAGAACGGCGTCTTTTCCGGGTGCGAGAAGAATCCCCGCGAGCGTGCGGCCAATTGACCGCGGACTCCGTTCGGAAGCGTGTTTGATCTTTCGGAAAATTGCGCGCACGGGAATACGTCGGAATTGCTGCCGCCATTCGGGTCGGGCGCGCCCCTCCCGTCCGCCGCGCCCCGGCGCCGCCCTGCGGACGGCCCCGCCCGGACCCGAGCCGCGTGGCGCACGCCACAGCGTGCTGTGCGCGGGCGTATGAGGTGGGCCACGTGCGCCCGCACGGGACTCGCGTACGCTGACGGCTCATTCGCCCGTCGACGCGGGGCCCGCGTGCCCCGCGTCGGGCCGCCGCCTGCCGTGCGCGCCCGGAGCGCCCGCCCGCCGGCGCGCGCCGGAACACCCGAGCGCCTCCGCCGCGGGGCCGTTCCGGCGCCGCGCGAGCGCGTGCACCGGCCGGACCGCGGCCGTGCTCCGGGCGACCGGGGCGGTCAGCCGCCGGGAACGGGGGACGCGAACCCCGCGCCACCGGCGGCCCGCCGAGCGCGAGGCATTCTCTGGGAGGTACGTAGATGTCCGGGACGACCACGGCCGGAGCCCGGCTGCGCCGCGCCGGCCACGACGCCGATCGCTGGGTCGTCCTCGTGGTCCTCTGCCTCAGCCTCCTGGTCGTCGCGCTGGACGCGACCGTGCTCCACGTCGCCGTGCCCGCGCTCACCGAGGACCTGCGGCCCAGCGGCACCGCGCTGCTGTGGATCGTGGACGCCTACCCGCTCGTCTGCGCCTCCCTGCTCATCCTCTTCGGCACCCTGGGCGACCGGATCGGCCGGCGCCGGGTCCTGCTCTCCGGCTACGTCCTCTTCGGGGCCGCCTCCGCGCTCGCCGTGGCGGCCGACAGCCCCGGCCTGCTGATCGCGGCCCGCGCCCTGCTCGGCGTCGGCGGCGCGATGATCATGCCCGCCACGCTGTCGATCCTGCGCCAGGTCTTCCCCGACCGCCGGGAGCGGGCGCTCGCCATCGGCGTGTGGACCGCGGTCGCTGCGGTCGGGGCCGCCATCGGCCCGGTCGTCGGCGGCTTCCTGGTCGAGCACTTCTGGTGGGGCTCGGTCTTCCTGATCAACATCCCGCTGATGGCCGTGATCCTGCCGCTGGGCCGCCTGCTGCTGCCCGAGTCGCGCGGCGGCGACGACGGCCCGTGGGACGTCCTGGGCGCGCTGACCGCGGCCGCCGGAGTCCTCGGCGTCGTCCTCGGCGTCAAGCGGTTCGGCGGCGGCGCGGACCTCCTGGACCCGGTCGCGCTCGGCCCGCCCGTCCTCGGCGCGGCCCTCCTGGTCCTCTTCGTGCGCCGCCAGAGGCGCCGTACGCATCCGCTCGTCGACCTCGCGATGTTCGCCCGCCCCGCCTTCAGCACGGCCGTCGGCTGCATCGTCCTCGCCATGCTGGCCCTGGTCGGCCTCCAACTGGTCGCCGTCCAGTACCTCCAGCTCGTGCTGGGGCTCAGCCCGCTGGAGACCGGGCTGCGGCTGCTGCCCCTGACGTTCGCCGCGATGGCCGCGGGCGCCACCGGTTCGCGCACCCTGCGCCGGTTCGGCCCCCGCTCCATGGTGGGCTGGGGCTTCGTCCTGACGGCCTCGGCGGTGCTGCTGCTCACCGCGACGGGCCGGCACGACCAGCCGGTCCTGCTGACCGCCGCCTTCGTCCTGCTCGGCTTCGGGCTCCAGACGACGCTCTTCGGGTCCTACGAGTCGATGCTCAGCGACGCCCCGCCCGAGCGGGCGGGCGGCGCGGCGGCGATCGGCGAGACCTCCTACCAGTTGGGCGCGGGCCTCGGCATCGCCCTGCTCGGCAGCGTGATGAACGCCGCCTACGCCCCCGGCCTCGCCGCCCTGCACGAGGAGGGCGTGCCCGCCCGCGCCACCTCGGCGGCCTCCCACTCGCTGGGCGAGGCCTACCAGGTCGCCGCCGAGCTGGGCGGCCCGACGGGAGACCTGCTGCGCTCCACCGCCCGCGACGCCTTCATCGGCGGCCTCCACGTCACGCTGTCCGTCAGCGCCGGTCTGCTGCTGCTCGGCGCGCTCGCCGCCCTGCGGCTTCCGAGGACGATGGACGGCCCCCGGCCGGGGGCGCCCGCCGCCCCGGCCCCGCGCCGGAGGGTGCCCGCGCGGCGCGAGCCGGTCGAGGGCCCGCCGTACGGGCCGGGGGAGGACGGCGCGCGGAAGATCGCCTCTGGACGCGTGCCGCACGGAGCCGTAACGTCGGAACGACGTACCTGACCACCACTCTGTTCGCGGAGCCGCAGGGGCCGGCCCCGGCCTCCGAGCACCGTGCGAGCCGTCGGAGGCCTGCCCCATGTCCCGCACCGAGTCCGCGAAGCCGTCCGCGCTGCCGCCGTTCGACGCCTCGGACCCCCTCGGCATCGACGACCTGCTCGACCCGGAGGACCTCGCGATCCGCGACACGGTCCGCGCCTGGGCGGCCGACCGGGTCCTGCCGCACATCGCCGAGTGGTACGAGCGGGGCGAGCTGCCCGGCATCCGCGAGCTGGCCCGCGAACTCGGCGCGCTCGGCGCGCTCGGCATGTCCCTCTCGGGCTACGGCTGCGCCGGGGCGAGCGCCGTCCAGTACGGGCTGGCCTGCCTGGAGCTGGAGGCGGCCGACTCCGGCATCCGCTCGCTCGTCTCCGTACAGGGCTCGCTCGCGATGTACGCCATCCACCGCTTCGGCTCCGAGGAGCAGAAGCGGCGGTGGCTGCCCGGCATGGCGGCGGGAGAGGTCATCGGCTGCTTCGGCCTCACCGAGCCGGACCACGGCTCGGACCCGGCCGGGATGCGGACGTACGCCGAACGCGACGGCGACGACTGGATCCTCACCGGCCGCAAGGCGTGGATCACCAACGGCTCCGTCGCGGGGGTCGCCGTCGTCTGGGCGCAGACCGGGCGGGAGGACGGGGGCCGGGGCATCCGGGGCTTCGTCGTGCCGACCGACGCCCCCGGCTTCTCCGCGCCCGAGATCCGCCACAAGTGGTCGCTGCGCGCCTCGGTCACCAGCGAGCTGGTCATGGACGGCGTCCGGCTGCCCGCCGACGCGGTGCTCCCGGAGGCCACCGGGCTGCGCGGCCCGCTCAGTTGCCTGAGCCACGCGCGCTACGGCATCGTCTGGGGGGCCATGGGGGCTGCGCGGTCCTCTTTCGCGGCGGCCCTCGCCTACGCGGGGGAGCGGGAGCAGTTCGGCCGGCCGATCGGCGGCTTCCAGCTCACCCAGGCCAAGCTGGCGGACATGGCCGTCGAACTGCACAAGGGCATCCTGCTCGCCCACCACCTGGGGCGCCGGATGGACGCGGGGCGGCTCCGGCCCGAACAGGTCAGCTTCGGCAAGCTCAACAACGTGCGGGAGGCGATCGCCATCTGCCGCACCGCGCGCACGATCCTCGGGGCCAACGGGATCTCGCTGGAGTACCCGGTGATGCGGCACGCCACCAACCTGGAGTCGGTGCTCACCTACGAGGGCACCGTGGAGATGCACCAACTGGTGCTGGGCAAGGCGCTCACCGGTCTCGACGCCTTCCGGTGAGCGGCCGCGCCGGCGGCGCGCCGACCGGACGCGGGTGACCGGAGCTGTCCGGCGAGCGCCCCGCTCAGCTCTGGTTGAAGAACCCGTCGGCTCTGCGGCGGGCGGCCTCGCCGGCCACCACCTGGGTGTCGGCGGGGGACAGCAGGAAGACCCGCGTGGCCACGCGGTCGATCGAGCCGCGCAGACCGAAGATCAGCCCGGCGGCGAAGTCCACCACGCGCTTGGCGTCGGCGGGGTCCATGGCCGTGAGGTTGACGATCACCGGGACGCCGTCCCGGAACAGCTCGCCGATGGCGCGCGCGTCACGGAAGCTGTCCGGGGTCACCGTCGCGATCCGGCGGTCCTGCTCGTCGGCCGCCTCGGCGGCCACCTGCACCCGCGCGTCGGTGACCCAGGCGTGGCCGCCCGTGCTCGTCTCCGCACCCTCGGCGTACTCGTCTTCGTAGTACCGCTCGTCGTTGTCCTCGACGAGGCCCAGCCAGGCACTCGCCTTGCGCACCGATCCCATGGACGCCTCCTCTCACCGCGGTTCCCTGGTGTTCCGCATCTCTCTCGTATCCCTATGGTCGTCCATGATGCGGATACCGCGCCAAGTGGATAGTCGGCGCGCAGGGGGTTCGTGACGGTACTGATGCAGAGGATGTGGCGGTTCGTCAGGGTTCCTCCTGGATGGGGAGGGTTGCGAAAGGAAAATATGATGCGCCGGGCCGTACGGGTGAGGTAGGGGGCGTACGGGTGAACGAGGCGCTCGGTACGATGCACGACGCTCCGGCGCACGGCCTTCGCGCGCCGGCTGAACGGCTCACGGGGGATCGTCGTGTTCGGAATCGTCAGGCCCTGTACGCACCGGCTCTCCGAGGGGCTGCGGACCGAGTGGATGGCCCATCTCTGCGGCCTCTGCCTGGCGCTGAGGGCTGATCACGGACAGTTCGCCCGGATCGTCACGAACTATGACGGACTGATCGTCTCGGTGCTGACGGAGGCTCAGGCGGGCCGCACCGCCGCCGGTCGCCGCACCGCCGGACCCTGCCCGCTGCGCGCCCTGCGCACCGCGTCGGTCGCCCGCGGCGAGGGGGCCAGGCTCGCCGCCGCCGTCTCGCTCGTCCTCGCCTCGGCCAAGGTCCGCGACCACGTCGCCGACCGGGACGGGCTGTTGGCGCGCCGCCCGGTCGCCGCCGCCGCCCGCCGGGTGGCCGCGGGCTGGGACCGGGCGGGCGCACGGACCGGCGCCGCCCTCGGCTTCGACACCGCGCTGCTGGTCGACGCGGTCGACCGGCAGACCGGGATCGAGGCGCTCGCCGGCCCCGGCACCGCGCTGCTGACGGTCACCGAGCCCACCGAGACGGCCACCGCCGCGGCCTTCGCCCACACCGCCGTGCTCGCCGGGAAGCCGCGGAACGCCGAGCCGCTCGCGGAGGCCGGCCGGCTCTTCGGGCGGCTCGCCCATCTGCTGGACGCCGTGGAGGACCGGGAGGCGGACGCCGCGGCGGGCGCGTGGAACCCGCTCACGGTCACCGGCGCCTCGCTCGCGGAGGCCCGCCGGCTGTGCGACGACGCGCTGCACGGCGTACGGCTGGCGCTGCGCGAGGTGGAGTTCGCCGACGACCGGCTCGTCCACGTGCTGCTCGTCCACGAGCTGCGGCGCTCGGTCGACCGGGCGTTCGGCTCCTCCTGCCCGCACCCGGAACACCGGGCGTCCCAGGGGGGTCCGCAGCTCCGGGGCGCCTTCGGGCCGCCGCCCGGCAACCCGTACGCCCCGACCGGTCCGGGCGGCCCGGCCGCGCCGCCGCCTTCGCCCCGGCCGCCCCGCGAACGGCGCGGGCCGGTCGCCGGGTGCCTGGTGTGGACCGGGCTCGCCTGCACCTGCCAGATGTGCTGCGGCACCTTCGAGGACCCCTGGAGCCGGGAGCGGCGCGACGGGCTGTGCCGCCACTGCGACTGCGGCAACTGCTGTGACGCCTGCGAGTGCTGCGGCTCCTGCGGCGACGGCTGCTGCTGTTGCGGTGAGTCCTGCGGCTGCGACTGCTGAACCGCCCGCCGGCGGGGTGACGGCGGGTCACTTCCGCTCGGGCGGCGAGATCTCGGACGTCTCGATCGCGGACTCGGTGGTCCCCCACTTCTTCAGGATGCGGTCGTAGGTGCCGTCCGCCTTGAGCCGGTTCACCGCCGCCTGGAAGGCGGGCGCCAGCGGGCTGCCCTTCTTGAAGGCGAAGCCCACGTCGAGGCGCTTGTACTCGTTGAGGAAGCGCAGCCCCTCTTGCCGGCTCACGGCGTAGCGCAGCCCGTTGATGGTGGACATCACCACGTCGCTGCGGTTCTGCTGGAGCGAGAGCCAGGCCGCCGTCGAGTCGGCGTAGGTCTTCACCTCGTAGGGCTTCTCGCCCTTCTCCGCGCACCGGGGCCGGTTCTCCTGGAGCGTCACCTCGAAGGTCGTGCCCGCCGCCGTGCTCACGGTCAGGCCGCACAGGCTGGTGAGGTCGGTGACCTCCTTCAGCTTGCTGTCCTCGCGGACCGCGAAGCCCTGGCCGTCGTTGATGTACGTCACGAAGTCGATCGTCTTGCGGCGCTCGTCGGTGACGCCGAAGTTCCCCGTGCCCACGTCGTACTTGCCGCTGCCCAGCGCCGGCAGGATCGCCTCGAAGGAGGCCACCTCGCGCTTCGTCCGCAGCCCCAGGACACGGGCCACCGCGTCCGTGAAGTCGATGTCCGCCCCGGCCAGGGTGGCGCCGTCCTCCCGGTAGAAGGCCCCCGGCGGGGAGCCGATCGCGGCGGCGACCCGCAGGGCCCCCGCCTTCCGGACGCCGGCGGGCAGCAGTCCGGCCGCCGCCTCGTCCTTGCGCACCTCGGAGACCACGTCCGCCGTCGGGATCTTCCCCCGGCCCGCGCCCTCGGCGGATCCCGCGCCGGGCGGGTCCGCCGGTTCGGCGCACGAGGTCAGCGTCAGCGCCGCCGCGGTGATGAGGGCGAAGAGGGCGGTATGCCGGGACGGGGGCATGGCGGTGTTTCTCCTGGTTCGTCAGGGCGCACAGGTGCGACGGGTAGGCCGACCGGCCCCGAGCCGGGTGGGGCGCGGAGCGGCGGCGAAGGAGTTCAGCGGTGCGAGGGGAGGGCGGTGCGGTGTGGTGAAGGTGAAGTCACGCGGGGAACGCTCGAACGCCGCGGAGCGGACGTGAGCGAGGAGGAACCGGACAGCAGGAGGTCAGCTCAACAGGAAGAGGACCACACGCGACCGAAGTCGATGTGGGAGCGGGTGACCAGCCACTGCTGCGGATGCATGGGCTCAGTGGAACAGGCATTCGGTGCCGCGTCAACTGCCGTGAGACGTAAGGCTCATAGTGTGGACAGGCTTGACAGCACACCATGTACGGCGATTGTCTCTGAGGCGGACCGGCGCTGAGGGGCCCGGCCCACGTGTGGTTTTCGGTGTGAAGGTACGCCCCGTGTTCGATCTGAGCATCCACGGAGCCCCACCATGCCCCCGCAGACCGTCTCGCTGCCCTCTTCCCCCTCCGCGCCGCCCGCCAAGGACGACGCGGAGGCCGTCCCCCGTATCGTCCCGGTCCGCCGAACAGGCCGCTGGGCGGCGGCCGTCGCCGTCCTGCTGCTGCTCGCGGCGGTGCTGAACTCCGTCGTCCGCAACGACGCCTTCCAGTGGGACGTCGTCCTCTCCTACTTCGCGACCACCTCCGTCCTGCGCGGCCTCTGGCTCACCCTGTGGCTCACCGCGGTGGTCATGGTGCTCGGCTTCGCGCTCGGCACCCTCCTCGCCGTCCTGCGGCTGTCGGGCAACCCCGTGCTCCAGGCGGTGAGTTGGGCGTACGTGTGGCTGTTCCGGTCCACGCCGGTCCTGGTCCAACTGCTGTTCTGGTTCAACATCGGCGCCCTGTACCCGCAGATCTTCGGCGTCTCCACGGTCAGCCTCCTCGGCCCGGTCGCCGTCGCGGTCATCGGGCTGACCCTGCACGAGGCCGCGTACGCCGCCGAGGTGGTGCGCGGCGGCATCCTCTCGGTCGAGCGCGGGCAGGTGGAGGCCGCCCAGTCCCTCGGCCTCGGCCCCTGGCGGCGGCTGCGCCGCATCGTGCTGCCGCAGGCGATGCGCTCCATCGTGCCGCCCGCCGGCAACATGCTGATCGGCACCCTCAAGGGCACCTCCATCGTCAGCGTCATCGCCGTGCAGGACCTGCTGTACTCCGTGCAGCTCGTCTACCACCGCACCTACCAGGTCATCCCGCTGCTGCTCGTCGCCACCATCTGGTACGCGGCGGTCACCTCGCTGCTGACCGTCGGCCAGCGCTTCGTGGAGCGGTACTACGCGCGCGGCACGGCGGGTGCGCGATGAGCGCCGCACCCGTCCTCGTGGTGATCGGCGGCGGCCCGCGCGGCACCGGCGTCATCGAGCGCATAGCCGCCAACGCCCCCCGGCTGTACGGGAACCGCCCCCTGGACATCCATCTGGTCGACCCCTACCCGGTGGGCGGCGGGCGGATCTGGCGGCCGGACCAGTCGCCGCTGCTGTGGATGAACTCCATGGCCCAGGACGTCACCATGTTCACCGACGAGACGGTCGAGCTGGCCGGCCCGGTCGTGCCCGGCCCGGCCCTGGACGCCTGGGCGGAGGACGTGCGCGCGGGCCGCGTCTCGCCCGACGCGGATCCCGCCGTCCTGGCGGAGATCCACGGACTCACCGGTCAGGACTTCCCCAGCCGGCGGCTCCAGAGCGCCTACCTGCGCTGGACCTACGACCGTGCGCGCGCCGCCCTGCCGCCCGGCGTCACCGTGCGCGAGCACCGCACCACGGCCCTGTGCGTCACCGGCCCGCGCGGCGGACGCCAGCGGGTGAGGCTCCAGGGCCGCACCAAGCCGCTCGTCGCCGACGCCGTCATCCTCACCGTCGGCCACGTCGATGCCGAACAGGACGCTGAGCAGCGCCGGTTGAGCGACTTCGCCAAGCGGCACGGGCTGGTCCACCTGCCGCCGGACTTCACCGCCGACAGCGACCTGGACGCCCTGCCCGCCGGGGAACCCGTCATCGTCCGGGGCTTCGGGCTGGCGTTCGTCGACCTGATGGTCCTGCTCACCGAGGGCCGCGGCGGACGCCACGAGGGCGACGCCTACCTGCCCTCGGGGCG
This sequence comes from Streptomyces sp. NPDC041970, assembly GCF_055588985.1. Lineage (NCBI taxonomy): Bacteria > Bacillati > Actinomycetota > Actinomycetes > Kitasatosporales > Streptomycetaceae > Streptomyces > Streptomyces sp. NPDC041970. Next base: position 3,883 of record NZ_JBVJCD010000067.1, on the reverse strand, counting down.
TGAACCCGTGCTGTACGTCGGATCGCGGCGCGGCGTCCCGTACCACGCGAAGATCGGCTACGGCTGGAGCGGCGACCGCCCGCCGCCGCCCCGCCACCTGGGTGCCGCCTGGGCCGAGGAGCTGCTGAGCCGGCCCGGACCGCTCGACTTCCGGCGCGACGTCTGGCCCGCGGTGGCCAAGGAGCTGGGCCACGCCCACTACCACCGGCTGTTCACCGCCCACCCCGAGCGCACCGCCCTGGACCACGCGGTCTTCGCGGAGAAGTACGCCGCCGCCGACCCGGACAGCCCCGAGCTGGCCGACCTGGTGGCCGAGGCCGTGCCCGACCCCGCCGACCGGCTCGACCTCGACGCGCTGGACCGGCCGCTCGACGGCGTCCGCCACGACTCGCCCGAAGCCCTCCAGGAAGCCCTGCGCGCCTACATCACCGCCGACCTGACCCGCCGCCACGACCCGGCGCACAGCCCGGACCTCGCGGTCTTCCTCGGACTGCTCGCCTCCTACGCCCAGTTGATCCGCCTCGGCGACATCGGCGGTTGGTGGCACGGGTTCTTCAGCTACCTCGCCTCCGGGCCGCCCGGCCCCCGCCTCCAGCAGCTCCTGGCCCTCTCCCGCGCCGGCGTCGTCCGCTTCCTGGGCGCCTCGCTCACCGTGGAGGCCGACGAGGAGCGCGGCGTCTTCCGGGCCCGCAGCGCCACCGTCCCCGGCGCGCACACCGAGGCCCGCGCCCTGGTCGAGGCCCGCCTCCCCGGCCCCTCGCTCCGCAACACCGCGAGCCCCCTGCTGCGCGCCCTGCACGAGGGCGGGGCGGCCCTCACCGCCACGGGCCTGCTCGCCGTGGACCCGGTCGACAGCCGGGTCCTGGACCGCGACGGCCGCCCCCACCCGCGCCGCTTCGCCCTCGGCCCGTTCACCACCGCCCGCAACAGCGGGGCGTTCACCCGCCCCCGTACCGGCGGCCCCGCCTTCGGGCAGAACGACGCCGCCGCACGGGCCGCCCTCGTCCTCCTGCGCGACCTCCCCGACCGGGAACGGACCGACTCCTGACCCGCCGCGCCCGCACCCGCACACCTCCACCCCCGCCACCAAGGACCCCTCTCATGCCGTTGACCAGCGATCCGCCCATCGACCCACCCGCCGCGAGAACGGCCGTACCCGGCACGGACCCCGGAGAGCTGACCATCGTCCCGCTGCGCCACCCCTGGCGGTGGGTCGCCATCGCCGCGACGGCCGTCCTGCTCGCCCAGTTCGTGTCCGGCCTGGTCACCAACCCCGGCTGGGAGTGGGGCGTCTTCGCGCAGTTCTTCACCGCGCCGGCCATCCTCGAAGCCGTCTGGGTCACCCTCCAACTGACCTTCTACGGCACGGCGCTGGGCTTCGCGCTCGGCATCGTCCTGGCCTTCATGCGGCTGTCGGAGAGCCGGTTCCTCCGGACGGTCGCCCACGGCTACATCTGGGCGTTCCGCTCCATCCCGCTCATCGTGCAACTGCTGTTCTGGTTCAACCTCGCCTACCTCTACAAGGAGGTGCAGATCGGCATCCCGTTCGGGCCGGGCTTCCTCACCTTCGAGACGATGAACCTGGTCGGGGCGATGAGCGCCGCCGTCCTCGGCCTCGCCCTGCACCAGGCGGCGTACGCGGCGGAGATCGTGCGCGGCGGGGTGCTGGCCGTCGGCGGCGGGCAGTGGGAGGCCGCCGCCGCCCTCGGCATCCCCCGCCACCGGCAACTGCGGCGGATCGTGCTCCCGCAGGCGATGCGCTCCATCCTGCCCAACGCCGCCAACGAGATCATCTCGCTGTTCAAGGGCACCTCGATCGTCTCCGTCATGGCGATCGGCGAACTCTTCTACCAGGTGCAGGTCGTCTACGGCCGCAACGGCCGGGTGGTGCCCCTGCTGATGGTCGCCACCGTCTGGTACGTCCTGCTCACCACCGCGCTCTCCGTCCTCCAGCACTACGTCGAACGCCACTACGCCAAGGGGGCCGCGCGATGACCGCACCCAGCGATGCCATGGTCGAAATCCGCTCCGTGCACAAGAAGTTCGGCTCCGTGGAGGTGCTGCGCGGCATCGACCTGACCGTCCGGCCCGGCGAGGTGACCGTCATCCTCGGCCCCTCCGGCTCCGGCAAGTCCACCCTGCTGCGCACCATCAACCACCTGGAGAAGGTCGACCAGGGCTGGATCAGCGTGGACGGCGTCCTGGTCGGCTACCGCAGGGACGGCGACAGGCTCCACGAGCTGCGCGAGCGCGAGGTGCTGCGCCAGCGCACCAAGATCGGCTTCGTCTTCCAGAACTTCAACCTCTTCCCGCACCTGACGGTCCTGGAGAACATCATCGAGGCGCCGGTCTCCGCGCTGCGCCGCCCCCGCAAGGAGGCCGTCGCGGCGGCCGGGAGGCTGCTGGAGCGGGTCGGCCTCGCCGACAGGGCGGCGGCCTACCCCGCGCAGCTCTCCGGCGGCCAGCAGCAGCGCGTCGCCATCGCCCGCGCCCTGGCCCTGGAGCCCCGGCTGCTGCTCTTCGACGAGCCGACCTCCGCCCTCGACCCCGAACTCGTCGGCGAGGTCCTCGACGTCATCAAGGACCTGGCCCGCGGCGGCACCACGATGATCGTCGTCACCCACGAGATCGGCTTCGCCCGCGAGGTCGCCGACACCGTCGTCTTCATGGACGAGGGCCGCGTCGTCGAGCAGGGCCCGCCCGCCGAGGTGCTCGACCGGCCCGCCCGCGAGCGCACCCGCGCCTTCCTCTCCAAGGTCCTGTGACCAGCCCCATGCCCCTTCCCCCGTACAGGAGTCCGTCCGTGACCGTCCGCCGCACCACCGCCCGCACCCTCGCCGCGCTCACCGCCGCCGCCCTGCTCACCGCCTGCGGCTCCGACCCCGCCACCGACCTGGCGGCCGGGAAGGGCGGCGGGGGCGGCAAGGGGGGCGGGATCAACATCGGGCCCGACCAGAACCGCGTCAGAGGCGAGAAGGCGGCGGCCGCGGCCGCCCTCGTGCCCGAGGCCGTCCGCGAGCGCGGCACGCTGCGGATCGGGGCCAGCGCCGACGCCGTGCCGCCGCTGGGCTTCTACGCCACCGACGACCGGACCCGGATCGGCTCCGAGATCGACATCGCCACCCTCGTCGCGGACACCCTCGGCCTCACCCCGCAGTTCGAGGAGGTGTCCTGGGAGAACCTCTTCGTCGGCCTGGACAGCTCCAAGTTCGACGCCGTCCTGTCCAACGTCACCGTCACCGAGGAGCGCAAGGAGAAGTACGACTTCGCGACCTACCGGCTCGACAACATCGCCTTCGAGGCCAAGAAGGGCTCCGGCTGGAAGGTGAAGGGCCCCGCCGACGTCGCGGGGAAGACCATCTCGGTCTCCTCCGGCACCAACCAGGAGAAGCTCCTGGTCGACTGGAGCGAGGAGAACACCAAGGCCGGGCGGAAGCCCGTGGACATCACGTACTTCCAGAAGGACACCGACTACTACCTGGCCCTCCAGTCCGGCCGCATCGACGCCCACCTCGGCCCGAGCCCCGCCGCCGCGTACCACGTCGCCTCGGCCGGCCAGTCCGAGATCGTCGGCACCTTCTCCGGCGCCGGGGGAGGCCTCCAGGGCAAGATCGCCGCCACCACGAAGAAGGGCAACGGCCTGGTCGACGCGTACGCCGCCGCCATCGACCACATCGTGCGGGACGGCTCGTACGCCGAGGTCCTCAAGCGCTGGGGGCTGAGCGGCGAGGCCGTGACCAGGTCGGAGATCAACCCGCCCGGCCTGCCCAGGACGGAGAGCTGACCCGGGGGGCCGGGGGGGGGGGGGGGGGGGGGGGGGGGGGGGGGGAGGGGGGGGGGGGGGGGGGGGGGAACAGCACCACCCGCACCCCACAGGGGAGCG
>NZ_JBVJCD010000066.1:26202-30628 GCF_055588985.1 Streptomyces sp. NPDC041970 | reverse complement strand
CCCCCCCCCCCCCCCCCCCCCCCCCCCCCCCCCCCCCCCCCCCCCCCCCCCCCCCCCCCCCCCCCCCCCCCCCCCCCCCCCCCCCCCCCCCGCGATGTTGACGGAAGGGGTTGACCCGTCAGCCGAGCAGGCTGCCCAACTCGACGTGCGGGAGGCCGTGCGCCTCGGCCACCTCGCGGTAAACCACCTGGCCCTCATGGGTGTTGAGGCCCTTGGCCAGGGCGGCGTCGCGGCGCAGGGCGTCGGCCCAGCCGCGGTTCGCCAGCTCCACGATGTAGGGCAGCGTGGCGTTGGTGAGCGCGTACGTGGAGGTGTTCGGCACCGCGCCGGGCATGTTGGCGACGCAGTAGAAGACCGAGCCGTGGACCGGGAAGGTCGGCTCGGCGTGGGTGGTCGGGCGCGAGTCCTCGAAGCAGCCGCCCTGGTCGATCGCGATGTCGACAAGTACGCTTCCGGGCTTCATCTTGGCGACCAGCTCGTTGGTGACCAGCTTCGGGGCCTTGGCGCCGGGGATGAGCACCGCGCCGACGACGAGGTCGGCCTCGACGACGGCCTTCTCCAGCTCGAAGGCGTTGGAGACGACGGTCTGCACCCTGGTGCCGAAGATCCGGTCGGCCTCGCGCAGCTTGTTGATGTCGCGGTCGAGCAGCGTGACGTGGAAGCCGAGGCCCACGGCGATCTGCGTGGCGTTCCAGCCGGAGACGCCGCCGCCGATGACGACGGCCCGGCCGGCCGCCGTGCCGGGCACGCCGCCGGGCAGCACGCCGCGGCCGCCGGCCGAGCGCATCAGGTGGTAGGCGCCGACCTGGGGGGCCAGGCGGCCCGCGACCTCGGACATCGGGGCGAGCAGCGGGAGGGCGCGGTTCGCGGTCTCGACCGTCTCGTAGGCGATGGCGGTGGTGCCGGAGGCCAGGAGCGCGTCGGTGCACTCGCGGGAGGCGGCGAGGTGCAGGTAGGTGAAGAGCGTCTGGCCCTTGCGGAGGCGGTGGTACTCCTCGGCGATCGGCTCCTTGACCTTCAGCAGCAGGTCGGCGGCGGCCCAGACCTCGTCGGCGGTGGGCGCGATCCGCGCCCCGGCGGCGACGTACTCCTCGTCCGTGATGGACGAGCCGGCGCCGGCGTTCTGCTCGATGACGACCTGGTGGCCGTTGCGGACGAGCTCATGCACTCCGGCGGGGGTGATCGCCACCCGGAACTCGTTGTTCTTGACTTCGCGGGGGATGCCGACCTTCACGTCGATCACGGTCCTTGGCTCGGAGGGGCATCCGGGACGCGACGGTGCAACCCGGACACAAACAGCATAAAGGGAGACGCCACGGGAGAACGCGGCAGAGCCAGTCTAATGAAGGACTTCGTGCTGTCTAGCCTTACAAAGCATTAACTTTCTGACGAAGCACTGCGGATTTCGTAGGCAGATGCTTCGTCGCCCAGCAGTCGTTCGGCTGTCCCGCGGTGCAGCCGCGCCGCCGCCGGGTCCCCGAGCCGGTCCAGCGTGTCCGCCAGCCGGAGCTGCACCGCCGCCTGGAGCCGTACGTCACCCGCGCGCCGGGCCACCTCGACGGCCTCCCGGCAGGTCCGCAGCGAGTCGTGCGGCCGGCCGGCGTACTCCTGGACCCGTGCCGCCTCGCTGAGCGCCCGCGCGTGCGCCGCCGGGTCTCCGAGCCTGCGGTGGACGGCGGCGGCGGCGCGCCAGTCGCGCAGCGCCTGCCCGTAGCGCCCGGCGTACGTGTGGACCGCGCCGAGCCGTCCGTACAGGCGCGCCTCGTCGGCACGCTCGCCCTGGCTCAGCCGCTGGGCGAGCGCGCGGCCGTACCAGTCGGCGGCCCGGTGGTAGTCGCCCAGCTCCTCGTACGCTCCGCCCACGGACTCCATCGCCCGACCGGTCGCGTACAGGTCGCGTGCCGCCCGCCCGGCGTCCAGCGCGGCCCGGTAGCGGGTCAGCGCGGCGCGGGTGCGACCGGTCCGGGCGTCCAGGTCTGCGAGGTTCAGCAGGGCGGCGGCCTGTTCGCGGGGCAGGCCGCGGCGGACCGCCACGTCCAGGACCAGCCCGTGCAGCCCGTACAGCTCGGGGGCGGCCTCCTCGGTGCCCCGGTGCGCGGCCAGGGCCCGCACCAGGGCCGCCACCAGCCGCCGGGCCAGGGTGTCCAGAGCGCCGTCGGCCACGGCGAGCCGGGCCGAGGCGAGCAGCGCGGGCTGGCGGTTGCGCAGCCAGGCGCCCGCCTGCTCGGCGTTGGGGAAGCGCAGGGAGCGGGGCAGTCCGGCGATCGAGCGGCGGGCGGCCGAGCCCTCCGGTTCGGTGGTGGCGCGGCAGGAGCGCAGGCGGCGCACGGTCCGCTCCAGCATCCGGGCGCGGGCGAGCTGGATCTCGGCGGGGCGGTCGCACTCCTCCAGCAGCGTCCGCATCGTCGGGACCAGGCAGCCGGGCACCGCGTACTGGGGGTGGGCGGCGCCGTCCGTCCGCAGCAGCCCGAGCCGGACGAAGTCCTCCAGCGTCGAGCGGGCGGCCGAGACGGAGCAGCCGGCGAGCGCGGACGCCGTGTGGGCGTCGGCGAGCCCGGCGGGGGCGAGGGAGAGCAGGCGCAGTATCCGGGCGGCGGCCTGCGGCAGGGAGTCGTGGACGAGGCGGAAGGCGCGGGCCGGCGGGAGCGCGCCGGCGTCGGGCAGCTCGCGCAGCCGCTTGGCGGCGTCGGCGACCGAGGCCGTGGGGTGGGCGGCGAGCCATCCCGCGACCAGGACGAGCGCCGCGGGCTGCCCCGCGCACTCCTCGGCCAGCGTCTCCGCGGTGCGGGGGTCGACGGTGATGCGGACCTGTCCGATGGAGCGGGCCAGCAGCCGCACGGCCGCGCCGGTGTCCAGACCGCCGAGGGCGCAGGGCCGGACGTCGGGGATGCCGGTGAGCGGGCCGGTCGAGGTGGCGATGACCAGGCAGTCGGGGTTCTCCGGGAGCAGCGGGTCGACCTGGTCGGCGCCGGCCGCGTCGTCCAGCACGAGGACGAGGCGGCGGGCGGCGAGTGCCTCGCGGACCATCTGCGACAACTCGTCCTGGTCCGCGCCGGGCGGGACGGGTGCGCCGAGCAGGTCGAGGAGTTCCCCGGCGGTGCGTTCGGTGGGGACGGGTGCGCCGCCGGGCTCGGTGAGGCAGACCCTCAGCACCCCGTCGGGGTAGTCGCCGGAGCCGGTGCCGGGAGAGGCCCACGGCAGCACGCCCGTGCCGATGGCGCAGGGCTCGGCGGCGCGGGTGCCGGTGAGGGCGGCGGCCAGCTCCTCGGCAAGGGCGCTGCGGCCCGAGCCGCGGCGGCCCGCGACGAGCAGGACGCGCGCGCGGGGGGTCTTGCGGCCGGCCAGGGTGTCCAGTCCGGCTCGCTCGATGTCGGCCCGCAGGGACTTCAACTCGCGTTCCCTGCCGAAGAACCGGGTCGGAGCGGCGCCGGACGGCCGCTCGGTCCCCGCGGCTTCGGCCGGGCCGCTGGTGTCCACCGCCTGATCGGTCACGAGCCACGCTCCACTTCGCTGCCGCGATGCCCGCCGGAAGTCCGGTCGGGTGCTTTTCGAGCGTAGTTCAGCGGTGACGGCGATCACTGCGGAGCGGGGCGGGGTACCGGAGAACATCCCCCGATCGGATCAACATTCTTTACGATTGTCCTACCGGAGGATGCGGGACGTCCGGAGCCGACGGTCCCTCAGGACGCGAACGGGCGGGCGGGCCACGGCGCTTCGGCGGGGCGCAGCGCGTCGACCCCCTCGCCCGCGAGCGCGGCGGTGAGCGCGAGCACCCCGACGACCAGGCAGTTGTTGTGCAGGTCGCCGGCGAGCACCGAGCGGACCAGGTCGGCCAGCGGCACGCGGGCCAGCTCCATGTCGGCCTCCTCCTCGGAGACCGCGAACCGCTCGCCCTCGACCTCGGAGAGGTCGCGCGCGAGGAAGACGCGCACGGCCTCGTCGCAGCCGCCGGGCGTGGTGTAGACGTCGACCAGCACCCGCCAGTCCTCGGCCTTGACGTGCGCCTCCTCGTACAGCTCGCGCTGGGCGGCGTGCAGGGGGTTCTCGCCGGGGACGTCGAGCAGCCCGGCCGGGATCTCCCAGAGCTTGTGGCGCACCGGGTGGCGGTACTGCCGCACCACGGTGACCCGCATCTCGTCGTCGAGCGCGAGGATGGCCACCGAACCGGGGTGGACCTGGTAGTCGCGGCGCACCACGCCGCCGTCGGGCATCACCACGTCGTCGGTGCGCACGCTGGTCTTGGCGCCCGTGAAGGGGGTCACGCTCGCGGTGACCTGCCACTCCTCGGGCGTGTCCTGGATACCCATGTACGTCCTTCCACGAACACGACGGAAACCGGGGTGGGGGGGGGGGGGGGGGGGGGGGGGGGAGGCAACAGGCAAACCGCGGCATGCAGCGCGCACCCCAACAAAAAACGGCGTGCATG
>NZ_JBVJCD010000066.1:15051-26192 GCF_055588985.1 Streptomyces sp. NPDC041970 | reverse complement strand
CGAGGCGCTTCCCCCATTCCCCCCCCCCCCCCCTCTCTTCTCCCTTCCCCCCCCCCCCCCCCCCCCCCCCCCCCACCCCCCCCCCACCCCCCCCCCCCCCCCCCCCCCCCCCCCCCCCACCCCGGTCAACCGTAATGCCTCGGTGTCACTCGCCCGCGCCGCGAGCGGCGGTCTGCCGTGCGACGGCGGCCTTCACCAGGCCCGCGAAGAGCGGGTGCGGCCGGGTCGGGCGGGAGCGCAGCTCCGGGTGCGCCTGGGTGGCGACCAGGTAGGGGTGCGTCTCGCGCGGGTACTCGACGTACTCGACGAGCTTGTTGTCCGGGGAGGTGCCGGAGAAGACCAGGCCGGCCTTCTTCTCCAGCTCGGCGCGGTAGCCGTTGTTGACCTCGTAGCGGTGGCGGTGGCGCTCCTCCACGTACGGCTCGCCGTCGTAGGCCTCGCGGACCACGGAGCCCTCGGCGAGCTTGGCGGGGTAGAGGCCGAGCCGCATGGTGCCGCCGAGGTCGCCCGCGCCCTCGACGTAGGCGAGCTGCTCCTCCATCGTCGAGATGACCGGGTGGGAGGTGGCGGCGTCGAACTCGGTGGAGTTGGCGTCGGGGATGCCGGCGAGGTTGCGCGCCGCCTCGATCACGATGCACTGGAGGCCCAGGCAGAGGCCGAGCAGCGGGACCTTGTTCTCGCGGGCGTAGCGGATCGCGCCGACCTTGCCGTCGACACCGCGCTCGCCGAAGCCGCCGGGGATGCAGACCGCGTCCACGTCGCCGAGGTGCTCGGCGGCGCCGGCGGGGGTCCGGCAGTCGTCGGAGGTGACCCACTTGACCTTGACCCTGGCCTTGTTGGCGAAGCCGCCGGCGCGGATCGCCTCGGTGACCGAGAGGTAGGCGTCGGGCAGGTCGATGTACTTGCCGACGAGTGCGACGGTGACCTCGTGGTCGGGGTTGTGGACCCGGTCCAGCAGGTCCTCCCAGGTGGTCCAGTCCACGTCGCGGAACGGCAGGTCGAGCTTGCGCACGACGTAGGCGTCCAGGCCCTCGGTGTGCAGCACCTTGGGGATGTCGTAGATCGACCGGGCGTCCGGGCAGGCCACCACGGCGGTCTCGTCGACGTCGCACATCAGCGAGATCTTGCGCTTGATGGCGGTCGGCACGTCGCGGTCGGCGCGCAGCACGATCGCGTCCGGCTGGATGCCGATGTTGCGCAGGGCGGCCACCGAGTGCTGGGTGGGCTTGGTCTTCAGCTCGCCGGAGGGGCCGATGTAGGGCAGCAGCGAGATGTGCACGACGAAGACGTTGTCCCGGCCGACCTCGTGGCGGACCTGGCGGACGGTCTCCAGGAACGGCAGCGACTCGATGTCGCCGACCGTGCCGCCGACCTCGGTGATGACGACGTCCACGTCGTCGGTGGCCATCCGGCGGATGCGGTGCTTGATCTCGTTGGTGATGTGCGGGATGACCTGGACGGTGTCGCCCAGGTACTCGCCCCGGCGCTCCTTGGCGATGACCGTGTTGTAGACCTGGCCGGTGGTGACGTTGGCCGAGCCGTCGAGGTCGACGTCGAGGAAGCGCTCGTAGTGGCCGATGTCCAGGTCCGTCTCGGCGCCGTCGTTGGTGACGAACACCTCACCGTGCTGGAAGGGGTTCATCGTGCCGGGGTCGACGTTGAGGTAGGGGTCGAGCTTCTGCATCGTGACCCGCAGGCCCCGCGCCTTGAGCAGGGCACCCAGGCTGGAGGCAGTCAGACCCTTGCCGAGGGAGGAGGCGACACCCCCGGTGACGAAGATGTGCTTGGTCGTCGTGGATGTGGGCTGCATAGCCAAAGGGGGCTCCCGTGGTCGCGATAGTGAGGTGCGTACCGGCCGCCGAGCCCGGAGATCCGGGGGCGCCGTCGCTGCGGTTCGGGGGCCTCGTGCGCTGTCGCGAACGACCACCGGTCCACGGGCTACCAGGGTAACAGCGACGGCGGGAGGCTGCTTCCGGCCACGAACCGCACAGCGCGGTCACAGCATCGCCCCAGCCGCTTCACGTCCCACTCGATCAGCGCAGAGATGTTGCCGAGACCGTCGCGCGGATCTTCCCGGTGCGTCGTATCCTGCTCAAACACTCGCTGCCGAGACGGCCGGGCGGCGGCACCACCCCAGGCCGCTCCCCGGTGCAGGTCTCGCCGGCTCTTCCTGGGTGACAGACCCAACGACCCCTGACCAGCAGTAAGCGCCCCCGAGGGGGCGACATGGCCGTTCGACTGGAGACGCACGTGGCCGGGCGCATCGAGGATTACGCACTCATCGGAGACATGCAGACCGCAGCTCTGGTCTGCCGGGACGGCACAGCGGACTGGCTGTGCCTGCCCCGCTTCGACTCTCACGCCGTCTTCGCGGGGCTGCTGGGCACCGAGGAGCACGGCTTCTGGCGCCTGGGCCCCGCGAGAGCGGAGGGCAGCGAACCGCCCTCCGCCGACCGGCGGCGCTACCGCGGGGACTCCCTCATCCTGGAATCGGAGTGGGACACCCCGAGCGGCACCGTGCGGGTGACCGACTTCATGCCCCCGCGTGACGGCGCGCCGCAGCTCATCCGCATCGTGGAGGGCGTCAGCGGCCGTGTGCCGATGCGCTCGGAGCTGCGGATGCGGTTCAGTTACGGCCGGGTGACGCCCTGGGTGCACAAGGTGGACGGCCGCACGGTCGCCGTCGCCGGCCCGGACTCCGTCTGGCTGGACACCGAGGCGGAGACGTACGGCAAGAACCTCACCACCTACTCCGACTTCACCGTGGCCCCCGGCGACCGGCTGGCGCTCACGATCAGTTGGCAGCCCTCGCACCACGAGCAGCCGGCCCTCCCCGACCCGGAGGGGTCCCTGGAGGCGACCGAGCTGTTCTGGCGCGAATGGGTCGAGCAGTGTACGTACCACGGGCCCTACCGGGAGGCGGTCGTCCGCTCCCTGATCACCCTCAAGGCCCTCACGTACGCCCCGACCGGCGGCATCGTCGCGGCCCCGACCACGTCGCTGCCCGAGGAGATCGGGGGCGTACGGAACTGGGACTACCGCTACACCTGGCTGCGGGACGCCGCCATCACCCTCTCCTCGCTGCTGCGCACCGGCTACCGCGAGGAGGCGCGCGCCTGGCGCGAGTGGCTGCTGCGGGCCGTGGCGGGCGACCCGGAGAACCTCCAGATCATGTACGGCATCGCCGGGGAGCGCGAGCTGGGCGAGGCGGAGCTGGACTGGCTGCCCGGCTACGAGAACTCCGGCCCGGTCCGGGTCGGCAACGGCGCGGCGAACCAGCTCCAGCTCGACGTGTACGGCGAGGTCACCGAGGCGCTGCACCTGGCGCACATGACGGGACTGACCCGCAACGACTACGCCATGGGCCTCCAGCTCAAGCTGATCGAGTACCTGGAGAAGCACTGGGAGGAGCCCGACGAGGGCATCTGGGAGGTGCGCGGGCCGCGCCGGCACTTCGTGCACTCCAAGGTGATGGCGTGGGTCGCGGTCGACCGGACGATCAAGCTGGTCGAGTCCGGGGACGTCGAGGGCCCGCTGGAGCGCTGGTACCAGTTGCGCGACGACATCCACCGGGACGTCTGCGAACGCGGCTACGACAAGGAGCGCAACACCTTCACCCAGTCCTACGGGTCGCGGGAGCTGGACGCGTCCCTGCTGCTCATCCCGCAGATGGGCTTCCTGCCGCCGGACGACAAGCGGGTCATCGGCACCATCGAGGCGATCCAGCGGGAGCTGTCCACGGAGGACGGCTTCATCCTGCGCTACCCCACCGAGGGCGAGGGCGCGGGCGTCGACGGGCTCTCGGGCGACGAGGGCGCGTTCCTGGCCTGCTCGTTCTGGCTGGCCGACGACCTCGCGATGATCGGCCGGGTGGACGAGGCGCGCGAGCTGTTCGAGAAGCTGCTGGCGCTCCGCAACGACCTGGGGCTGCTGGCCGAGGAGTGGGACTCCAACCTCCAACGCCAGGTGGGCAACTTCCCGCAGGCCTTCAGCCACGTCCCGCTGATCGACACGGCCCTGCGGCTGACGGCGAGCGGCGCGTACGTCGGCTGAGGACCTGTGGGATCCCGTTCCCCGTGTCGGATTCCGCGCGGGGATGTCGTAGCCGTGTCGGATACGACAGGTGAGCGGGATTCATGCCTCTGACTCACGTAGTTCCACTCTTCGTGTACCGGACCGTCCCGGTCGTCAGCAACGGACGACCGGGGCTTGTCCACGGCGTTCGGTTGGCCGATTAGGCCACCGTGGAGAACGCGAGGTGGGGCCCGGTGAGTACGACAGATCTGGCTGCGTTGGTACAGGTGAGTGTCCGGCAGGCCGACGAGTGTGTGGTGGAGGACTTGGAGTGGGCGTCCGCGCCCCTCGATCTCCTGCGGCACGCACAGCCGTGGCGGACGTTCCGCTGGTACAAGGAAGGGCCAGCAGCACTACTCGGGGACGTACTGGGCGGCGACGGTACGCGACCACGTGATCTACGAGTCGCGGCTGGAGCTGGCCCGGCTGCTGTTCGCGGACTTCGCCCAGGACGTCCGGCACGTCGTCGCTCAGCCTTTCCTGCTCAAGGCTGTAGTCGAGGGCAGGCTGCGGCGGCACGTCCCGGACTATCTGCTGCTGACCGATGACGGGCCGGTGGTCGTGGATGCCAAGCCGCGTCATCGATTGGAACGGCCGAAGGTCGCGTTCGCGTTCGCGTGGACTCGTAGTCGAGAGCGGTGAGGCAGGGCTCGTCCCGAAGAGGGCTCAGGCGGAGGGCGGGCTGTCTCATGCCGATCCGCGCTGGGTGGAGGTGGCGGAAGAGGTTCTGGGCGAGTACGAGGAGGAGTCCCGGCCCTCGATCAAGCTCGTGCTGGAGCGAGTCGAGGCAAGGCTGGAGGAGCGTTTCGGGCCCAAGGTGGTGCCGCTGCCGAAGCGGACGGCGGGCTATCGGTGGATGCACGAGCTTGACCGGCGTCATCCGGCGTTCCGGCTGAGTACGAAGCGGAACCGCGAGATCGCGGCTCGTCCCGCCGGCGTCTACGGGAAGCTGCGACCCACCCGGCCGGGCGAGTACGTGCTGATGGACACCACGCGGCTGGATGTCTTCGCCTTCGACCCGGTGACGCTGAAGTGGGTGCAGGCGGAGCTGACGGTGGCGATGGACTGGTACACCCGCCGCATCACCGGCATACGAGTCACGCCGGTGTCTACGAAGGCCGTCGACGCGGCGGCCGTCCTGCTCCGGACCTACCGGCCCCGGCCCGTCCCGGAGTACTGGCCGAAGGAAGCAGCCTGGCCCGATCACGGGATCCCCCGCGGTGTCCTGGTGGAGACTGAGGCGGTCCATGGCCCCGTCACGGGGGCCGTCGGCCCGGCACTGGCAGCGGAGACGGTCATCGTCGACCACGGCAAGATCTACCTCTCCGCCCACCTGACCAGCGTCTGCCACCGACTGGGCATGTCGATCCAGCCGGCCCGACTACGGACGGGCCGGGACAAAGGCCCGCTGGAGAGATTCTTCAGGACCGTGCGGGAAGACCTGCTGCAGCTACTGCCCGGCTGCAAGGGCCCCGACATCCCTTCGCGGGGACTCAACCCCGAGAAAGGACGCCTTCTTCTTCCTGCACGAGCTTGAGGCGATCATCCGCGAGTGGGTGGCCTGTGTGTATCACCGCAGGCCACACAGCGGTCTCGTCGACCCGCACCTGCCGAGTGCGGACCTGTCGCCGGCGGCGATGTTCGAGCACGGGCTCGCGCGGGCCGGCTACATCGAAGTGCCGCGTGATCCAGATCTGGCCTACGAGTTCCTGGACGTCACGATGCGGACCGTCCAGCACTACGGCGTCGAGATCAAAGGACGGCGCTACGACGGTCCGGGACTCGACGGCCTGCGGGACATGGCCGGGTCGGACATCTCGCTGTCCCAGCGGCGGCTTGAGTTCTTCGCCGACCCCGATGACGTCACCCCGCGTCTACTTCCGCGACGCCGAGCGAAAGTGGCACACACTGCGCTGGGAACACGCACCGAGTCTCCAGATGCCGCTGAGCGAGGAGGCTTTGCGGTTCGCCCGGTGCCTGGCCGCCAAGCAGTACACCTACCCGAACGACCGGCTCGCCGTTGCGCTGCTGCTGGAACGGTGGAATCTCGGACTCGGCAATTCTCTGGTCGAACGTCACATGGCCCTGAGGCTCTCTCGCGAACAAGCCGCCGTGGACCTGCCCAAGGACGAAGGCTGCGAGATCGACGTCTTGCCGTCGGTCGCCCGCGTGCTGTCCCTTCCCGAACAGCCCTCGGCGCCGGCCATCGAGTCCTGCAACGATGAGCAGGGGGAGGACGATGCGGACGGTCTGGAAGAGCTGGACGAAGAACACGACTTCTACGCCACGGCTTTGAAGGACGTTGATGACGATGAGTAAGACGCCGCGCGCCTCGACCGAGGAAGCCGATCTGCGCACCCGGCTGGACCACCTCACACTGTCCCGCAAGGAAGGCTTCGACCGGTTCGCCAATGCTCCACGACGAGTACGTCCGGAGCTGCTGTCCCGTCGGCAGTCGAAGAAGCTGGGTGGCGAGGCGCTGACCGAGTACAACCGCGCCCGCCGCAAGTGGCTCGCGAACCTCGGTCCGCTCGACACCCCGCAGATGCAGGCCCTGCACGAAGACCTGTGGGACATCTTCGACAGCAACGACCAGGACGGCGACAAGGTCAAAGGCGGGATCGCCCTCGACGCCTTCCCCGGTCTGGGCAAGACCACCGCCGTGCTCGCCTTCGCCCGCAAGCTCCACCGCCGCATCATCAAGGAAGAAGGCAAGTACACCGACGACGGCCACGAGCGCTGGCCGGTCTGCCGCGTCGGCCTGACCAGCAACAACACCGTCTACAAGCAGATCAAGCGCCTGGAAGCAGCCGGCTGGGTCACGAGCCGCCTCGAAACCCATGCTGAGCGGCCAGCCGCCGCACGCCGACGCACCTTCTACTCGCTCACCCCCGCAGCGCATCAAGCCGCTGCCACGACTGCCGATGTCCCGCGGCATGACTTCGTGCACGAGAAACGCGGTTCTGGCACGGATCTTGGGGAGTCGTCGCAGAGTGTCACCGGGGCAACAGCACGAGTTGGGTGAGTCCGCAGGGCGGTTTGCCGGGACGGTCGAAATTTTCCAAGCACTCTCGCGAGCCGTGCTGGCATCGTATGAATCATGGCAGCGATAGACGACACATCCGATCCTGGCAGCCCTGTCCACAGCGCGTATCCGCCCCTGCTGGAGGCAGCATGGCTGTATCAGGCGGATCAGGTGTGTCCGGAAGACCTCCCGATGACCGCTGCCCAGGCACTCTCAGTCGGGATGGACGCGCCGGCCCTGTGCGAGCTCGCCGGTCTGCCGCGTCGTGCGGACCCCCGGGACATCCGTGGCATATTCGAGCAGGCTCTTCAAGAATTGGGGATCAGGCTGCCCGATCGTTACATGGCCCGACGATACGCGCTGCGCAGGCTGGCCGCGCGATTCATCGCCGGGGAGGTCGATCTTGCCGAGTTGGCATCGGACCAGTGGTCGGAGACCGAGGTCGAGACCGCTGAGGAGCAAGCATTCTTGGCGCTACTCCCGTCATGCGCGTGCTGCATCGAGTACACGCTGGGGCTCGACGAGGCGGCATGGGAAGCACAACTGCAGATCGCGGCCTGTGCCTTGGTCTCACACCCCACTGTCGGCCCGCGCTTCTGACGATCGGGGTCAGAAGATCGGACAGCAGTGTCGACCACTTCAGGAAACACGTGAGGCTGGTGTTGTTCGATTGCCGGACGGTTAGAAGAGGCCAGCCGAGGTGCTCTGCGTGAGGTTCTCGAGGATCGTGCGCAGCCACGGGCTGCGCACGGCTGGTAGCCGGACCAAGGTGTGGTGGAACGTTCCCCGGTCGGCCCGGAACAGGCGGTTGGGGAGCAGCGGCAGCGGGTCGTCGCGGAGGACGTCTTGGGCTATGCGGCCCGACGCGGGAACCGGCAAGTTCCGTTCGGGAGAGACCAGCCACAGCCACATCCCGAGCGGCAGGGGCACCAGGTATGCCGATGCGGTCGGGTCGGCAGGGGTCCAGGTCCGGCCCGTCTGGGGATGGACGGGGACGAGGAGGATGTCGACGCCCGCGTCCGGTGAGGGCTGTCCTGGTCCGGCCAGGACGGCGCGCCGCTTCAGGGTGTCTGCCGGCAGCAAGGCGTCGAGCGCGCGTTGGAACACGTCCGCGGTCAGGCCGTCCGGGACCTTCACCGGCTGCCCCTGGGAGGCGATCAGCAGGTGGGCGAGCGCCTGACCGGCTGCCGCCTCCCACCGCGGACTCCACGACCAGTAGCGGTTCGGCCCCAGCCGTCCTCCCCACGTGGCGGTCGGCTCGAACGGGGGCGCTTTCTCTCCCGTCTCCGCCAGCTCCGCCCAGGAGAAAGGCGCGGCGTGGATACCCTCAACGGGGACGCGGTGCACAACGTCCGAGCCGAGTCGCACCATCTGCCAGAGCGAGCAGTCGTCGACCCTGGTTGCCACGGGGAGGTCGCATGTCGCGCAGGCCATGTTGGGCCCGTCGGCGCCGTCGAGGCCACAGCAGGCACCGCCACGCTTCTCGGGAATCAGCCGGGTTCCACGGATATCACCGGGCGCGATGACACTCGCCCCGGGCGTGCCGTCGGACAGGGCGTGGACCGGCGCGTAGATACCGCGTGCCTCAGCCTCACCCGGATCAACCTCGTCCCACGGCCGCCACGGCCCTCCCCAGGGATCCGGGTCCACAGCAAACGTCCCTGACTCCATGAGCACCGGAAGCCGGGCACCGTTCCCGTACTGCTGACGGGCATGGGCCGGCAGTGAGACCTGGGACAGCGGAACGGTCAACTCGGCACCGCATCCCGCACATACGAAAACGAACAAATTTCATCCGGCTGGGAACCGGACGCATCTTCGCAGCGCACCGGCAGCCGGCCGACATGTTTTCTCATCCGCTGAGGAAAACGACAGACCCACAGGACGAAACCACCGACAGAACAACAGGACTGCTCCATGAAACACCAGGTCAGGAGACCTAACGATGAACCAGACCGGCGAAACCTACAGACCCGCCCGTCGCGGTGGCCGCCCCGGACTCCGGGGCGGCCACCGTCCGTTCCCCCGCCGTCACGGCTCACGGTGTCACGGCGCGGCGGGCGGTTCGGTCGCGTACGCCCGGTGCGCGGGCCGGTGCGCGCGGGTCCTGTCCCGGCGCGCACGTCCCCTGCCCGGTAGGCCGCGTTCCGCGGGCGGTAGCGTCCTGGCCGGGGCGGCCGCCCGAGCCGACGGGCGGGGCACGAGGGGAAGCGGGCCGGGTACGTGGAGAGCTGGAGCGGGATCACCGTGCGGCGGGCGCTGGAGCTGCCGGGGCTGCGCGCCGGGCTCCCGGAGGTGGTGGCCGGCGGTGACCGGCTGAGCCGTACGGTGCGCTGGGTGCACGCGGGCGAGGTCCCGAACATCGCCTCGCTCCTCAAGGGCGGCGAGCTGCTCCTGACCACCGGCCTGGGCCTGGGCGCCCGCCCCGCCGAGCAGCGCGCGTTCGTCCGCCGCCTCGCCGACCGGGGCATCGCCGCCCTCGTGGTGGAGCTGGGCACGCGCTTCGGCCGCCTGCCCGCCGCCCTCGTGGACGCCGCCCGCGCGGCCGGGCTGCCGCTGGTCCAACTGCACCGCGAGGTGCCGTTCGTCGCGGTGACCGAGGAGGTGCACACCGAGATCGTCAACGGGCACTACGCACTGCTCCGGCAGGCGGAGGAGGTGCACGGCCGCGCCACCCGCGCGCTGCTCGACGGCGGCGGGGCGCCGCAGGTCCTCCGGGTCCTCGCCGACTTCACCGCCAACCCGGTCTTCCTGGAGACGCCCGACGGCCGGCTCCTGTACGCGGCGTCCGCCGGCTCGGGTCCGGCGGACGCCCACCCGCTCCAGGTCTGGGAGGGGCTGCGCGGGGACCGGGCGGCACGGGAGAGCCCGCCGGCGGGCACGGTCCTGGTGGACGTGGCGGGCGGCGGCCCGGACACCGGCGCGGTCCGGGCGAGGCTGGTGCTGCTCGCGATGTCGGGGCCGCCAGCGACCGTGCACCGGATGGCGGCGGAGCGCGCGGCGGGCCTCCTCGCCGTCGTCATGATGCAGGCCCGGCAGGAGGAGGAGCTGGCGGCCCGCGGCCGGGGCGACTTCCTCACGGATCTCGCCGAGGGCCGGATCGCCCCGCGGGACGCCCCCGCCCAGGCTCGGGTGCTCGGGTTCCGGCCCGGCGACGCTCCGCTGCTCCCGGTCGTGATGCGGCTGGCCCCCGAGCCGTCCCCGTCGGGCGCCTGGGCGCTGCTGGCCCGCGCGGTCCTGGAGGAGCTGGCCCCGGTCGGCGTCCCCGCGCTGCTCGGGGTGCGGCCCGTGGAGGGGCGGGTGCCGCTGCTGCTGGGGCTCGGGGCCGAGGGGGAGCGCGCCGCCGTCGCGGACCGGGCGGCGGCGGCCCTGCGGGCGGGGGTGGTCCGCGCCGGACTCGACCGCGCCGGGGCGCACCCGCCGGTGGTCGTCGTCGGGGTCGCGGGCGGGTGGGGCGCGGCGGGGGCGGCGCTGCGCCACGCGGCCGAGGCGGCGACGGCGGCGCGGGGCCTGGACGACCGGCCCTGGCACGACGCCCGGCGGCTCGACATCGACCTGCTGCTGTGGCGGCTGCGGGACCACCCGGACCTGGCGGCGTTCGTGCACCGGGCGATCGGTCCGCTGCGCGAGCACGACCGCGCCTCGCGCCCCCCGCTGCTGCCGACGCTCCAGGCGTACCTGGCGCACGCGGGCCGCAAGGCGGAGACGGCGCGCGACCTCCATCTCAACCGGCAGACGCTCTACAACCGGCTGGCCCGCATCGGTGAACTGCTGGGCGCGGACCTGGACGACCCGGAGACGGTGCTGACGCTGAGCCTGGCGCTGCGGGCCCGCCGCCACACGGCCTGAGCCGCGCCCGTCAGCGACCGAGCCGTGCGGACAGGGGCGCCAACTCGTCGTAGACGCTGAGCACATGGGCGACCGTGTCGTCCTCCGTGGGCCAACTCGCGGCCCGGGGGGGGGGGGGGGGGGGCGGGGGGGGGGGGGGGGGGGGGGGGGGGGGGGGGGGGGGGGGGGGGGGAGGGGGGGGGGGGGGGGGTGG
>NZ_JBVJCD010000066.1:0-15042 GCF_055588985.1 Streptomyces sp. NPDC041970 | reverse complement strand
GGGACAGGAAGAAAAACCCCCCCCCCACGCGCATGCCCCCCCCCCCCCCCCCCCCTTTCCCCCCCCCCCCCCCCCCCCCCCCCCCCCCCCCCCCCCCCCCCCCCCCCCCCCCCCCCCCCCCCCCCCCCCCCCGGGGTCCGCCAGCAGCCGGGCGGCCGCGCGCGCGAGGGCCTCCGCGTCTCCGTACGGCACGAGTGCGGCGGCGCCGCCGACCAGTTCGGGGAGTCCGCCGACCGCGGTGGCCACGAGCGGCACCCCCCGGCGCAGCGCCTCGCGCGCGGCCGGGGGTCTGCCCTCCCAGCGGCTCGGCAGCAGCGCCAGGTCGGCGGCGCCCAGCAACTCGGCCGCGTCGTCCCGGTCCCCGACGAGGCGGACGGGCAGATCCTCTTCGTCGACGCGCTGCCGCAGGGCCGTGCGCTCGGGCCCCTCCCCCACGACGACGAGGAGCGGCACGGGGTCGAGGCGGCGCCAGAGGCGGGCCGCGTCCAGCAGGACGTCGAAGCCGCGGTGCGGTGCGAGGCTGCCGACGGCCACCAGCAACGGCCGGTCCACCGCGCCCAGTTCGGCGCGCGCCTTGCCGTCGTGGACGGTGTCGGCCAGGCGCGGCAGCGGGGCGGCGACCGGGGCGATGCGGGCGTCGCGCGCCCCCTGCTCGCGGGCCAGGTCCACCAGGTCCGACGAGGGGGCCAGCACCACCGAGGCCGCCCGCACGGCCCGGCGCTCCAACAGGTGCAGGATCTGGCGCCTCGCGCCCTCCGCGTAGCGCCGGGTGTGCCACGTCATGACCAGGGGCACGGTGCGTCCGCTGAGGGCGAGGGCGGTGCGGGCGGCCGCGTGCGGCCCGTGGGCGTGGACGACGTCCGCGCCCGTGCAGGCGCCGCGCAGGGCGGCGACGGCGGCCGGATCGCTGCGCCGGGGCACCGGGAGGAAGAGGGCGCCGGCCGCCGTGAAGGCGTGGGCGCGCTCCACCGCGGGCGGAGCGCAGACGGTCACCCGCACCCCGCGCGCCGCCAGCCCGGCGGCCAGCGAACGCACGTGCGCGCTGCTGTCCGCACTGCCGCCGCCCAGGACGTGGACCGTACGCAGGAGTGACACGTGGATCGGCTCCCCAGGGGCTCTGGAGTCGGCGGGGTACGCGCCAAGGATGCCAGCCCGGCCGCGCGCCGGGGGTCCGCCGGAACGTTGCTGCGGTCCGCGCGGCGACAACCGGCCACCTCTCGTCACTCCCTCGGGTGAACCACCCGCGCCGAGCCGCCGCCGCACGCCGCCAAGCGCGCCCCGCACGCCCCGGCGGCGCGCGGGGCGGCGGCCGCGCGGAGGGTCCGCCCCGCGGCGGTCCCGGCCGGCGCGCCGCCGTCCGGGCGCTCAGCCGTCGGCGCGCGCCGTGGCCAGCAGTTCCTCGGCGTGGGCGCGGGCCGTCTCGGAGTCCTCCTGGCCGGCCAGCATCCGGGACAGCTCCCGGACCCGGTCCTCGCCCTCCAGGACGGTCACGCCGCTGCGGGTCACCGAGCCGTCCACGGTCTTCTCGACCAGCAGTTGCCGGTCCGCGAAGGCCGCCACCTGCGGCAGGTGCGTCACGACGACGACCTGCGCGGACCGGGCGAGTTTGGCGAGCCGCCGCCCGACCTCCACGGCCGCCTTGCCGCCGACCCCCGCGTCGACCTCGTCGAAGAGGTACGTCGGGACGGGGTCGGAGCCCGCGAAGACGACCTCGACCGCGAGCATCACCCGCGACAGCTCACCGCCCGAGGCCCCCTTGGCGATCGGCCGGGGCGGGGCCCCCGGATGCGGGGCGAGGAGCAGTTCGACCTCGTCCGCGCCGGACGGGCCGTAGAGGACGCTGCGTCCGCCGATGTCGATGCCGGACGCCTCGTCCGGCGCCTCGGTCTGCCGGATGGCGAACGAGACGCGTGCGTGCGGCATGGCGAGCGAGGCCAGTTCGGCGGTCACGGCCTCGGCGAACCGGGCGGCGGCCTCCGTCCGGGCGTCGGTCAACGCCTGTCCCAGCGCGGAGAGTTCGGCCCGCAGCGCATCGCGTTCGGCGGTCAGCTCGCCGATCCGCTCGTCGTCGCCCTCCAGTTCGGTGAGGCGGCCGGCGCTCTCCTGGGCCCAGGCGAGCACGGCCGCGACGTCCTCGCCGTACTTGCGGGTCAGGGCGGTCAGGGCGGCCCGGCGCTCCTCCACGGCGGCCAGCCGCAGCGGATCGGCGTCCAGTTGGTCGGCGTACCCGGCCAGCTCGCCGGAGACGTCGGCGATCAGGATGGCGATCTCGCCGATCCGGTCCGCCAGCGCGGCCAGGGCCGGGTCGTGGGCGCGGACGGCCTCCAGGGAGCGCCCGGCGGCGGCGACCACGGTCGTCGCGTCCACGCCCTCCGGGTCCTCCGGGTTCCCCGCCAGCGCGGTGTGCGCGAGGGACGCCGCGGAGGACAGGGCCTCGGCGTGTCCCAGCCGCTCGGCCTCGGCGGCCAGCTCGGCGTCCTCCCCCGGCAGCGGCTCCACGGCGGCGATCTCGCCCAGCCCGAAACGGAGCAGGTCCGCCTCCTGGGCCCGCTCGCGGGCGCGGGTGGTCAGCTCGTCCAGCTCGGCGGCGACGGCCCGCAGCCGCCGGTAGGCCGTCGCGTACGCGGCGTGCGGGACCGCGACGCCTTCCCCGGCGTACCGGTCCAGGGCCTGCCGCTGCCGGGCGGGCTTGAGCAGCCCCTGCTGGTCGGTCTGGCCGTGCACGGCGACGAGGTCGTCCGCGAGCTCGGTGAGGACCCCCACCGGCACGGATCTGCCGCCGAGGTGGGCCCGTGAGCGCCCTTCCGCCGAAACGGTACGGCTGATGAGCAGCGCACCGTCCTCGATCTCCGCCCCCGCCTCCTCGGCCCGCAGCGCCGCCGCGTCGCCCTCACGGACCGTGATCCGGCCCTCGACGACCGCGGCCTTCGCGCCGACCCGCACGAGGGCGGGGTCGGCGCGTCCGCCGAGCAGCAGCCCCAGGCTGGTGACGACCATGGTCTTGCCCGCGCCGGTCTCGCCCGTCACCGCGGTGAAACCGGGTGACAGCTCCACCACCGCGTCGTCGATGACTCCGAGCGACCGTATCCGCATCTCCTCCAACACGGACATGACCTTACGAGGTCCCGGACCGGGTTCGCGACGGCCCCCGGTCGGCGATTCACTCTCCCGAGCGCTCGGGCCCCGCGAACGCGGTCGCGCCCCCGCGTGTCGCGGTCAGTGCGGAGCGCCCCGCCAGCCCGACACGGGCAGCGCGAACTTCGCCACCAGCCGGTCGGTGAAGGAGGCCTGGTGCAGCCGCGCGAGTCGTACGGGCACCGCCCCGCGCCGCACCTCGACCCGCGCGCCCGAGGGCAGCTCCACCGTCCGCCGCCCGTCGCACCAGAGCACCCCGTGCGGGGTGTGCGGCTGGACCTCGACGGCGAGCACGGAGTCGGGCGAGGTCACCAGCGGCTTGGCGAACAGGGCGTGCGCGCTGATCGGGACCATGAGCAGCGCCTCGACCTCGGGCCAGACGACGGGCCCGCCCGCCGAGAACGCGTACGCCGTCGAGCCGGTCGGGGTCGCGCAGACGATCCCGTCGCAGCCGAACCCGGTCACCGGCCGCCCGTCGATCTCCAGGACGACCTCCAGCATCCGCTCGGCCGACACCTTCTGCACGGCGGCCTCGTTGAGCGCCCAGTCGGTGTGGATCACGTCGCCGTTGCTGTGCACCGTGACGTCGATGGTCATGCGCTCCTCGACGTCGTAGTCGCGGGTGACGACGCGGGAGACCACCTGATCGAGGTCGTCGCGTTCGGCCTCGGCGAGGAAGCCGACCCGGCCGAGGTTGACGCCGAGCATCGGCACCCCGGAGGCGCGGGAGAACTCGGCGCCGCGCAGCAGGGTGCCGTCGCCGCCGAGGACGACCAGCAGTTCGCAGCCGTCCACGGCGGCGGGGCTGGTGTCCGTGACGGTCTCCACGGTGTCCGGCAGCGGCAGGTCGGCCGCCTCGGTCGCCAGGACCCGTACGCCGAGCCCGTTGCGCAGCAGGCCCTGGACGACCAGCTCCGCGCTGCGGATGGCCGCCGGGCGGCCCGTGTGCGCCAGGAGAAAGACAGTTCGTGCCGTGTTCGTCGTCACCGAGGCCCCTCCGCCACTGCACGGTCGACATGTGCGGGGTCCAGCTCCGGTGCGCCGGCCCGCAGCCACAGAAAGTACTCGACGTTCCCCGAGGGGCCGGGCAGCGGACTGGCCGTCACCCCGCGCACCCCGAGGCCGAGCCCCCACGCGCGGCGCGCCACCTCGCGCACCGCCTCGGCGCGCAGCTCGGGGCTGCGCACCACTCCCCCGCTGCCGAGGCGCTCCTTGCCCACCTCGAACTGCGGCTTGACCATCAGCACCAGGTCCGCGTCGGGCGCCGCGCACCCGGCGAGCGCGGGCAGCACGAGTCCGAGCGGGATGAAGGAGAGGTCGCCCACCACCAGGTCGACGAGCTGCCCGTCGATCGCCTCCGGCGTCAGCTCCCGTACGTTGGTCCGGTCCTTGACGACGACCCGCTCGTCCGACTGGAGCGACCAGGCGAGCTGGCCGTATCCGACGTCGACGGCGACGACCTGGCGGGCCCCCGCCCGCAGCAGGACGTCGGTGAACCCGCCGGTCGACGCTCCCGCGTCGAGGGCCCGCCGCCCCTCGACGGCCAGCCCGAGCGGGACGAAGGCGGCGAGGGCCCCGGCCAGCTTGTGGCCGCCGCGCGAGACGTACTCGGGGTCGCTGTCGTCCTTGGTGACGACGACCGCCGCGGCGGTCTCGACCTGGGTGGCGGGTTTGGTCGCGGTGGCGCCGCCGACGGTGACCCGCCCCGCGGCGATCAACTGGCTCGCGTGCTCGCGCGAGCGGGCGAGCTTGCGGCGTACCAGCTCGGCGTCGAGGCGGCGACGTGCCACTCCTGCCACGTTCGGTTCAGCTCCTGAGGTCGTCGTGCGTACGGTGCGCGGGTGCGGCGGCCGGGCGGGCGTCCAGCGAGGCCAGCGCCGACCGGAGCCCGCTGTGTACATCCTCGTACACCGCGACGTGCCCCTCGGCCGGGAGGTGGTCCGCCTCGGCCAGGCGCTCCAGCCCGGCGTCCACCGGGGCGAATCCGGTGGGGGTCCGCTCGACGCCCAGCGGCGCGGGCTCGGCGGGGCGGGCGCCGGGGGCCGGGGCGTCCGGCTCCTCGGGCGTGCTGACGGGCGGCGCTCCCGCCTCCGGCTTGCTGTCGCTCATGCGGGAACGCTACATCGGCGGGCCGGTGTACCGTCGAGGACGATGGCGACCATGGCGGAGTGCCGCAGCGCACTCGACAGACTTTCCGACAACCTCGCGGCCGCCGGGGGCGACGTGCGCGGCGCCGCCGCGCTCGACCGCTCGCTGAGCTGCCACATCACGGACCTCGACGCCACGTTCACCGGTCGGTTGGCCGGCGGCCGCGTCCGGGTGCTGGACACGGACGAGGGGCCGCCCCGCGAGAAGGCCGAGATCAGGCTGGCGATGACGGGCGACGACCTGGTGGCCCTGGTGGACGGCGAGCTGAACTTCGCGAAGGCGTGGAGTTCGGGCCGCGTACGCCTGGAGGCCGGCTTCCGGGACCTGCTGAAGCTGAGGTCCCTGCTGTAGCCGGCCGGCACGGCGGGGCGCCCGGCCTCATCGGGCCCGCGCGACCGCCCCGGCGTCCGCCGTACGGGCCTTGCGCGCCGCCGGCACCACCAGCGGCGTCCCCGTCTCCGGGTCGTCGATCACCTGGCACCGCATCCCGAAGACCCGCTCCACCAGCTCCGCGTCGACCACGTCGGACGGGGGGCCCTCCGCGATGACCCGGCCGTCGCGCAGGGCGATGAGGTGCGTGGCGTACCGCGCCGCGTGGTTCAGGTCGTGGAGCACGGCGACGAGCGTGCGGCCCTGCGTCTCGTGCAGCTCGGCGCAGAGGTCGAGCACCTCGATCTGGTGCTGGATGTCGAGGTACGTCGTCGGCTCGTCGAGCAGCAGCAGCGGGGTCTGCTGGGCCAGCGCCATGGCGATCCAGACGCGCTGGCGCTGCCCGCCGGACAGCTCGTCGACGTGGCGCTCGGCCAGTTCGGCCACCCCGGTCGACTCCATGGCCTCCCGGACCACCCGGTCGTCCTCCGGCGACCACTGCCGCAGCAGCCCCTGGTGGGGGTAGCGGCCGCGGGCGACGAGGTCGGAGACGGTGATGCCGTCGGGGGCGGTGGAGGACTGCGGCAGCAGCCCCAGCGTCCGGGCGACCTTCTTCGCGGGCAACTGGTGGATGGCCTGCCCGTCCAGCAGCACCCGCCCCCGGCTCGGCTTCAGCATCCGGGCGAGCGCCCGCAGCAGCGTCGACTTGCCGCAGGCGTTGGGCCCGACGATCACGGTGAAGGAGTGGTCGGGGATCTCCACCGAGAGGTCCTCGGCGATGACCCGCCGGTCGTAGCCGAGGGTCACCGATTCCGCGGTGAGGCGCTGCATGGTCGTACTCCCGAGGTCGGTGGGACGAGGCTCCACGGCGCCGGACGGACCACCGGGCAGCACGGGGTTAGGCTAACCTATCTTCCCCTGCTGGGCACGGGCCCGGACGCTGTCCCGCCCTGGACGGCCAGGCCGGCGACAGCCGCCCGCGCCCTGGCTCCGCACAGCCGTCCGCGCGCCCGACCGCCGGACCGCGTCCCGCCCCTGGACGCACCACCCCGACGACAGCCGCCCGGCCCCGCCCCGGCTCCGCGCAGGTCAGCCCGTCACGCCCCGAGGCCGAGCCGGGCGAGCGCCGTCCGCGCGTCCAGCGCGCAGGTCCCCGCACCGGCGAAGGACCACGCCGCCGCGCAGAGCGCCCGCAGCCCGTCGAGCGCGTCCCCCTCGCCCTCCAGGACCAGCTCGTCCCCGCGCACGGCCGCCGTCCGGCCTCCGCAGCGGAACGCGTCGCCGGCGGACGCCACCTCGGGCTGACCGGTCAGCAGCCCCCGGAGGTCCCGGTCGACGTAGGTCGGGCGGTGCTGCGGCGGGGCGGCCAGCACCCCCCCCGCGTCCGTCACCCCGGTGAGCACCAGCAGCGAGTCCACGCCCCCGTGGAACGCTCCCTCGATGTCCGTGTCCAGCCGGTCCCCGACGACGAGCGGCCGCTCGGCCCCGGTCCGCAGCACGGTCTCCCGGTGCATCGGCGGCAGCGGCTTCCCGGCCACCTGCGGCTCGGCCCCGGTGGCGATCCGGACGACCTCCACGGCCGCCCCGTTGCCCGGTGCGATGCCGCGGGCGCTGGGGATGGTCAGGTCGGTGTTGGACGCGAACCAGGGCAGCCCGCGCCGGATCGCGTAACTCGCCTCCGCGAACCGCCCCCACGGCATGTCGGGCCCGCCGTACCCCTGGACCACGGCCGCCGGGTCGTCGTCGGCCGACTCCACCGGGACCAGGCCGCGCTCGCGCAGCGCCACCCGCAGCCCCTCCCCGCCGATGGCCAGCACCCGCGCCCCCGCCGGGAGCTGGTCGGCCACCAGCCGGGCCACGGCCTGCGCGGAGGTGATCACGTCGGACGGCGCGGCGGGCACACCCAGCTCCGTCAGGTGCTCCGCCACCGCGTCCGGCGTCCGCAGCGCGTTGTTGGTGACGTACGCGAGGTGCATCCCGCCCTCCCGCGCGCGGGCCAGGGAGGCCACGGCGTGGTCGATGGCCTCCCCGCCCGCGTACACCACGCCGTCGAGGTCGAGGAGGGCCGTGTCGTACGCCTCACTCAGCGCCGCGCTGCTCCCCGAGGGCCGGGACCTGTCCTGCCGATGGCTCATATGACTCGCTCCTCATCACTGCTTCTGCCCCGATCATCGCGTATGCCCGGTGCGCACATACGATGCCCTGATGAACACTTCCGCTCCCGTCGGCCAGGGGCTGCGGCTGCTCCCGTTCCGCGGGCTGCGGTACGTCCCCGAGCGGGTGGGCAGCCTCGCCGCCGTGACCTCGCCCCCGTACGACGTGGTCGTCCGCCCCGACGGGCTGCACCACCTGGAGTCGGCGCACCCGCACAACATCGTGCGCCTGATCCTCCCGCAGGCCGGCACGGCGGGGGCCCGGCACCGGCAGGCGGCCGACACCCTGGACCGCTGGCTCGCCGAGGGCGTCATCGCCCCGGACCCGAGCCCGGTGCTGTACGTCTACGAGCAGAGCGACGGCCGGGTCCTCCAGCGGGGCCTGATCGGCGCCCTGGCGCTCTGCCCGGCGGCCGAGGGCGTCGTGCTCCCGCACGAGGACGTCATGGCCGACGTCGTCGCGGACCGCGCGGACCTGATGCGCACGACGGGAGCCCACCTGGAACCGCTGCTGCTGACCTACCGCGGCGACGAAGGCGGCGCGGAAGCGCCGACGGGGGCGGCCGCGGTCATCGAGCGTGCGACGGGGCGGCCCCCGCTGCTCGCCACGACGACGGAGGACGGCTTCCGCCACCGCCTCTGGGCGGTGACCGACCCGGCCGAGCAGGACGCGATCCAGGCGGACCTGGCCGGGCGCCAGGCGCTCATCGCGGACGGCCACCACCGCTGGGCCACCTATCTGCGGCTCCAGGGGGAACGGAGTGCTCCGGGCCCGTGGGACTACGGCCTGGTCCTCCTCGTCGACACGGCCCGCCACCCGCTCCAGGTGCGCGCCATCCACCGGCTGCTGCGCGGTCTGCCGGTCTCCCGCGCCCTGGAGGCGGTGGGCGGGTCCTTCCGCGTCAGCACGGTCGAGGGTCCACTGCCCCGCGCCCTCGACGCGCTCGCCGACGCGGCGGCCCGGAGCAACGCCTTCCTCCTGGCGGGCGACGGCGGCTTCCACCTCGTGGACCGGCCCGACCCGGCCCTGCTCGCCCGGACCGTCCCCGCGGACCGGCCCGACGCCTGGCGCACCCTGGACGCGGCGGTCCTGCACTCCACGCTGCTCGACGAGGTCTGGCGCGTCCCGGACGCCCCCGAGCACATCGGCTACCTCCACGACGCGGCGGCCGCCGTCGAGCAGGCCCAACGCCTGGGTGGAACGGCGGTGCTGATGCACCCGGTACGCGAGGAGGTCGTCCGGGACCTGGCCCGGCAGGGCGTCACGATGCCCCGCAAGTCGACGTCGTTCGGCCCGAAACCGGCCACGGGCCTGGTGATGCGGAGCCTCGCCGTCGAGTGAGGGCGGAAAGCGTCCGGACACGGGGTGTGACCGAGATACGCGCCAAAGGGGCAACGGGTTGATCTAGAAGCCCTGACGCGCTCGGATCTACGTGCGGCGACGTGCAGCGGGGTCGCGTTCGGCGACGTGACGGGCGACCGAGTCGACGCCGGGCCGTGCGTATCGCCCCAGGGAGGAGCGGACGGAGGCGTGGCGGGAGCGGGCCCGTCGGGGCGGAGGTGCCGTCTTCCGCGTCGTGGGTGAGGGTGCGGTCCGGCGGCGCGGCCGCCACTCGGTCCCACCCTTCCGGTGACTGCCGCAGCAAACGCGTACACCTCGCTCCGGCGCCCGGAACGACCCGCCGCAGGTCGCGGTGATCATGAGAAGGGCTCCGTCGCAGTGCGTCCGGCATTCACTGCGGCAGATCACTGATGGGCCGCCAGGGGATGGAAGTCCCGTAAGCCGACCATGAAGCGGAATCACTGCTACCGCCATCCACGGCCCGCCGGTCCTCATCCATGGCCCAAGGCTGGAGCCTCACACTGAGCCACCTGGCACTTCGCAGCGGCTTCGGGATGTCACACAAGTGGATGTGGAGGCTGTCACCAGGACGATCAGCGGCGCCGCAGGGACGGGTCGAGCAGCGCGGGCGGGGTGTCGTTCTTCTCGTGCGCGGCGAGGTCGGTGCCGGGGGCGACGATGGCGTCGATCGCGTCAAGTACGTCGGCGGAGAGCGTGATGTCCGCGGCGGCAAGCTGCGAGTGCAGGTGGTCCAGCGTGCGGGGGCCGACGAGCGCGCTGGTCACGCCGGGGTGCGCGGTCACGAAGCCGAGCGCGAGCTGGATCATCGTCAGGCCGGCCTCGTCGGCGATCTTGGCCAGTTGCTCGACGGCGTCGAGCCTGGCCCGGTTGGAGGGGATGGCGGTGTCGAAGCGCTGCGGCATGAACGTTGAGCGGCTGGTGGTGATCTCACTGCCCTCGCGGATCGCGCCCGACAACCAGCCCGAGGCCAGCGGGCTCCATGCCAGTACGCCGAGCCCGTACTGCTCGGTCACGGGCAGCACATGGGCCTCAATGCCGCGCTGCAGGATCGAGTAGCTGGGCTGTTCGGCGACGTAACGGCTCAAGTGGTGCTCGCGGGCGGCCCACTGGGCCTGCACGATGCGGTAGGCCGGAAAGGTCGAGGAGCCGAAGTAGCGGATCTTTCCCACGCGCTGCAGGTCGGTCAACGCCGACAAGGTCTCCTCGTCGCTGGTGTTCGGGTCCCACCGGTGGATTTGGTAGAGGTCGACGTGGTCGACGCCGAGCCGGCGCAGGCTGTCCTCCAGCGCGGTGACCAGCCAGCGGCGCGAGCTGCCCTGGCGATTGCGCTCGTCGCCCATCGGCATGGTCGCCTTCGTGGCCAGCACGATGTCGTCGCGGCGGCCCACGATGGCCTTGCCGACCATTTCTTCCGACTCCCCGCCGCTGTACACGTCGGCAGTGTCGATCAGGTTGACCCCCGCCTCCAGGGCGGCGTCGACGATGGCGGTGACCTCCCCTTGGGTGGTGCGCCCGATCCTTCCGAAGTTCATCGCTCCGAGCGCGAGGGTGCTGACCTGTACACCGGTGCGGCCCAAAGTGCGGTACTGCATGGCTGTGTCTCCTCATCGTGGGTGAAGCATGATGCAGTGCATTGCATGGCTTGGTTGCCGGGCCTCTGCTCTGGCATCATGAGCAAACGGAACCTCGTTCCGGAACAATACGGAACGTCGTTCCGCTTTTGCAAGCGGCGAGTGGAAGGAGCGGGCGCGGTGAACGACGGCGACGAGGGCGCAGGGCAGGCGGCCCCGGCCAGGCGGAAGGACGCCGTGCGCAACCAGAAGGCCCTGCTCGATGCGGCTGCCGCGGTCTTCGTCGAGTCGGGCGTGGAAGCGCCGGTACGCGACATCGCGGCCAGGGCCGGCGTCGGGGTGGGCACGATCTACCGCCACTTCCCGGCGCGAGCGGACCTCATCATCGGCGTCTACCGGCACCAGGTCGACGCCTGCGCCGATGCCGGGCCGGCCCTGCTGGCGGCCAGCCCTTCGCCGCACTCCGCACTAGGACAGTGGATCAACCTCTTCGCTGATTTCCTGGTCACCAAACACGGACTCGCCGCAGTGCTGCAGGCCGACAACGCCGGCTTCGAGGCGCTGCACGCCTACTTCCTCGACCGCCTCGTACCCGTCTGCACCGAACTGCTCGAAGCCGCAGCCGTCGCCGGCGAGATCCGCCCCGGCATCGATGCCTACCAGCTCATGCGCGGCGTCGGCAACCTCTGCATCGGCGCGGACAGCGATCCCCGCTACGACGCACGCCGCATGGTCGAACTCCTCGTCGCAGGGCTGCGCCGACCACCCCACTGACCTCGGCGACATCGCGCGCGCGGTCCTACTGAATCGCGAGGCTCACGCGGCTTGGCCGAGGCCGGCGGTCGTCAGGTCCTGCTCGCGCAGCGGGGTGAAGTCGACGTCGAGCTTTGGGTCGTACGCGTCGGGCTGGGTGCGGGCTCGTGCGTGCCGTACCCGCCGAACCGGTTGATGTGCTCGGTCAGGTACGGCGAGTTGTGCGCCAGGTCCTCCGGATCGATCGCCCATCCCTCCTCCAGCAGTTCGGTCCGGGCCACGATCATCCCCACCAGGGAACGCTCCGGCATCCTCGCCCTGATCTCCTGCTCCAGCCGCTTCGCCGCGGTCGCCGACCGTCCGCACGAAACGCCCTCAGCGAGGGGATGCCCGTCTCCGGATCGATGACCAGGTCCTCGTTCACCGGGTACCCGGCGTCCGCCGTCGCGGCGGCGTTCCGCAGCTTGTCCTCCAGTTGCCGGCGGAGGAACTTCGCGCCAACTCAGCGCTCTCGCCCGGCTCGCACAGGCCGACCTCCACCAAGTAGGACCCCAGCGTCTCTGAACCGCCTCCCAGTCCAGCAGCTGCTCGGACCAGTCGGCGTACTCCTCTGAGCCGACCGCCGCGACGTCGCCGCTACGCAGCTCCTCGGCGAGTGCCGGACCAGGCCACGGCGGTGCTTGGCGGTCCGCTCCGCCCGGTACACGGGCAGCGTGCCCTCCGGCAGCTCCACCGCCCGCCGGACGAAGCCCGCCACCATCTCCGGGACGTCCTCCAGCGCCGGAAAACAGCCCATACGCCGGTACGACTTCAGCATCAGCAGCGGCGCCGGCAGGTGCTCATCGCAGACCGTGACACATCGGACGCCCACTCCAGCTCATCGCGACTCGGGGAGACGAAAAGATGCAGCTCATGCGCGGTGATCAGTCGCGTGAACCGCGGATACGCGGTCCGTTCAATCGATGTCACAACCCACCCCGAGCCCCAGACGACACTCAACATCACCACCAACGACACTGAGCCGAATGGGTGACGACCGACGGGCGCTCAGGGCTGCAAGATCATCCCGTTGCCCCTTTGGCGCGTATCTCGGTCACACCCCGACACGACGAAGGGGGCGGCGCCCCGTGTGGAGTGCCGCCCCCTTCGTCAACCGTCAGGCCTTGTCCGAACCGCCCGCGTCCTGGCCGTCCGCGTCCTGGCCGTCGGCGTCCTGGCCGTCCGCGTCGTCGGGCGCCTCGGCGACGAGGCCGGCGACGTCATCGGCCTCGTCGTCGCTGAGGGCGTCGACGAACTCCACGCCGTCCAGCTCGGCCAGCCGGTCCGAGGCGTCGGTGGAACCGTCCTTGTCGGCCTCCAGCGCCTTGCCGAACCACTCGCGCGCCTCGTCCTCGCGCCCCGCCTCCAGCAGTGCGTCCGCGTAGGCGTAGCGCAGACGCGGCGTCCACGGCTGGACGGAGTTGGACGCCAGCTCGGGGCTCTGGAGCGTCACGATCGCGGCGTCGATCTGGCCCATGTCCCGGCGCGCGCCGGCGGCCACCAGCCGCATCTCGACCTGTCCGGCCTTGTCCAGCTT
Organism: Streptomyces sp. NPDC041970; assembly: GCF_055588985.1. Lineage (NCBI taxonomy): Bacteria > Bacillati > Actinomycetota > Actinomycetes > Kitasatosporales > Streptomycetaceae > Streptomyces > Streptomyces sp. NPDC041970. The sequence continues at coordinate 1,974 of NZ_JBVJCD010000066.1, read as the reverse complement.
CTGCACCTCGGGCTCACCGGCCATGGCCATCGCCCGCTCGGGCCGCCCGAGCCCGCGCTCGCAGTCCGCCATGACGGGCCACAGGTCGACGGACCCGGTCATCCGCCGGGCCGCCCGGAACTCCGCGAGCGCCTCGGCGTACTTCTGGGTCGCGTACGCCGCGAACCCGGCCGCCTCGCGCACGGCGGCCACGCGCGAGGCGAGCCGCAGAGCGATACGGGCGTACGCGTACGCCTCCTCGGGGTCCTCGTCGATCAGCCGGGCCACCATGACGAGGTTGCGCGCGACGTCCTCGGCGAGGGTCTTGGGCAGGCTCATCAGCTCCTGCCGCACGTCCTTGTCGATCTCGTCGCCGGTGACGTCGTCCGGAATCGGCAGCCGCTTGATCGGCTCACGGTCCCGGTCCCGGTCGTCACGCCCCCGGAAGCCACCGCGGTCCCGGTCGTCACGCTGGCCGCCCCGGTAACCACCTCGGTCCCGGTCCCGGTCGTCGCGCCGGAAGCCGCCGCCGGACGCACCATCACGATTGTCGTCGCGGCGGAAGCCGCCGGAGCCGCCGCCACGGTTGTCGTCGCGGCGGAACCCGCCGCCGGAGGGCCGGTCGTCGTCGCGACGGGGACCGCGCGGCCGGTCGTCACGACGCTCGAACCCGCCACTGGGACGGCCACCGCGGTCGTCGTCGCGGCGGAAGCCGCCGGAGGCACCCCCACGGTTGTCGTCGCGGCGGAAGCCACCGCCGGAGGGCCGGTCGTCGTCGCGACGGGGACCGCGCGGCCGGTCGTCACGACGCTCGAACCCACCACTGGGACGGCCACCGCGGTCATCACGCTGCGGACCACCGCGGTACCCACCACCGGAGCCGCCACCGCGGTTGTCATCGCGGCGGAAGCCGCCGGACGCACCCCCACGGTTGTCGTCGCGGCGGAAGCCACCGCCGGAGGGCCGGTCGTCGTCGCGGCGGGGGCCGCGCGGCCGGTCGTCACGACGCTCGAACCCACCACTGGGACGGCCACCGCGGTCATCACGCTGCGGACCACCGCGGTACCCACCGCGGTCATCATCACGCCGAGGCGCGCGATCCCGGTCACGGTCCCGGTCGTCCCGGCGGAAGCCGCCGCCGGACGCGCCGCCTCGGTTGTCGTCGCGACGGAAGCCACCACCGGAGCCGCCGCCACGGTTGTCGTCCCGACGGAACCCGCCACCGGAGGGCCGGTCGTCGTCACGGCGGGGACCGCGCGGCCGGTCGTCACGACGCTCGAACCCACCACTGGGACGGCCACCGCGGTCGTCGTCGCGGCGGAAGCCGCCGGACGCACCCCCACGGTTGTCGTCCCGGCGGAAGCCACCACCGGAGCCGCCGCCACGGTTGTCGTCCCTGCGAAAACCGCCACCGGAGGGCCGGTCGTCACGACGCTCGAACCCACCGCCGGAACGGCCACCACGCTCATCACGCTGCGGACCACCACGGTACCCACCACCGGAGCCGCCACCACGGTTGTCATCGCGACGGAAACCGCCACCGGAAGGCCGGCTGTCATCGCGGCGCGGGGCACGGTCGCGGTCGTTGGCGTCGCGGCGGAAGCCACCGCCGGTGGGCCTGCTGTCGTCGCGACGGAAGCCACCTCGGTCGTTGTCGCGTCGAGGTGCGCTGGAACCGGACCGGTCGTCACGACCACCGCGGTAACCGCCCCTGTCACCGCCGTCCCGGCGACGCGGCTCGCGCTCCGGACGATCGTCGGGAGAGTTGGTGGACATGGGTGTGACTCCTGTCTTCGGGTACCACAGACATTCTCGCGCAGCCGACCATCCGACGCGCTTCGGCAAAAACAAAAGGACCCCTGGTCCCAGCGTGAACGCTGGGACCAGGGGTCCTTGAAAGATTGTTCGGCGGCGTCCTACTCTCCCACAGGGTCCCCCCTGCAGTACCATCGGCGCTGAAAGGCTTAGCTTCCGGGTTCGGAATGTAACCGGGCG
>NZ_JBVJCD010000065.1:0-31863 GCF_055588985.1 Streptomyces sp. NPDC041970 | reverse complement strand
CCCCCCCCCCCCCCCCCCCCCCCCCCCCCCCCCCCCCCCCCCCCCCCCCCCCCCCCCCCCCCCCCCCCCCCCCCCCCCCCCCCCCCCCCCCGGCCGGTCGGAGGGGCTCCCGAGTCCCGCCGTTCATTCCTCGCGGGTGTGGAGCGCGTAGAACACGGCGCAGAAGACGCCCGCCCCGACCACCAGCCCCAGCACGGTCGACCGCAGCACGCTGCTGTCCGTGAGGCTCACCAGGAACCCGATCGCACTCGCGGTCAGCGCGCCGTACGCGACGGCCCGCAGCTCACGCGGGAGGGACCGCCGCATCCGGCCCAGCGCGAAGCAGAGGGCCGCCAGCACCGCCCCGGAGACGAGGCCGAGCACGACCTGCCCGCCGGTGCTGGGGCCGCCGTCGCGGCGGATGAACGCCGCGTAGAAGCCGTAGATCACGCCGAGCACCAGCGGGAGCGCCCAGCCGAGCGCCGCGTGGTCGCGGGTCCCGGTCCGAGCACGGGAGTCCCTGCGGCCGGGCATGGATGCGTGTGTGGCCATCGCGGACAGCTCCTTCCGTCGCCCCCCGTCGCACGCCTCGTCCCTCCAGAGCACACCCGCCCGCGTCGCCCGGCAACTCGAATGGCGTACGGCCCGGAGCAGGCGGGCTCCGCACAGGCTTCCCTGGAGGGGTGCGGACCTCTCTGACAGCAGCTCTCTCGGCAGTCCTGCTCGTCGCGCTCGCTGTCCTGGTGCCGTTGAGCGCGCTCGCCGCCTGGGTCGACCTGGAGATCGACGACACCGACCGGTACGTCGCCGCCGTCTCCCCGCTCTCCTCCGATCCGGCGGTGCGGACGACCGTCGCGGACGTGGTCACGGACGAGGCGATGCGGCGGATCGACCTCGGTCCCCTCCAGGACACCGCACGAGACTTCCTGCACCGGACCGTGCGGTCGTTCACCGCCGACGAGGCCTTCCGCAACGCCTGGTCCACCGCCAACCACACCGCCCACGAAGCGGTGAGCGCCGCCCTGGACGGCGAGGGCGGCCGCCCCGTGACGATCGACCTGGCGCCCGTGATCGACCAGGTCAAACAGGACCTGGTGCGCGACGGCGTACCGTTCGCGGACCAGATCCCGGTCCAGCGGACGGAGATCACGGTGCTCGGCCCCGACCAGGCCGACGACTTCAGGCGTTCGTTCCGGTGGCTGCGCTACTGCAGCATCTGGCCCGCCGTCGCCACCCTGGTGCTCCTCGTCCTGGTGGTGGGCATCGCGACGGTACGGCGCGGGGTGCGGGCCGGTTTGTGGGCCACGGGGACCATCGGCGCCGGCTTCGTGCTCGGGGCGATCGTGCTGTACGTCCTGGTGGCGACCGGGCGGGGCCGGGTGCTGGACGAGGTGCCGGACAGCGACCGGAACGCCGCGGCCGCCGTCGTCGACGCCCTGACCGCCTCGCTGCGGACCACGGTCTGGACCGTCCTCGCGATCGGGGCGATCCTGCTCGTGGGAGCGGTGGCGGCCCGCGTTCTCCAGCGGCGCGGCACCACCGGCGGCGGCCCCGCGAACGCGACATCCCGCCCCGCGGGCGAGGCGGGACGGGATCAGAGCTGACCGGCGCCGGGGGGGGGGGGGGGGGGGGGGGGGGGGGGGGGGGGGGGGGGGGGGGGGGGAGGGGGGGGGGGGGTGGGGGGGGGGGAGACAAGACCCAGTAAAGGAGAGGGAGCACCCCCCACCACCCCCCCCCCCCCCCCCTCCCCCCCCCCCCTCCCCCCCCCCTCTTTCCCCCCCCCCCCCCCCCCCCCCCCCCCCACGGTCGGCGCCCTCAGTGCTCGGGCAGGCGGCCCTGGAGGCGCTCCATCTCACGACGGTCGCGCTTCGTGGGGCGGCCCGCGCCCCGATCCCGTACGGGGACCTGGAGCGCGACCTCGCGGGGCGGCGGGGGCGGGCTGTTGTCGACGAAGCACTCCACGGCCACCGGGGGGCCGACGCGCTTCTTCACGATCTTCGAGATGACGACCACCCGGTCCCGCCCCGCGTGCCGCAGCCGCACTTCGTCGCCCACGCGCACGGCCTGGGCGGGCTTGGCCCGCTCGCCGCCGACCTTCACGTGTCCTGCCCGGCACGCGGCCGCCGCCTGCGCACGGGTCTTCGTGAGCCGGACCGACCAGATCCACACGTCGACCCGGACGCTTCCCTCCGCCTGCGGCGCGTCACCGGAAACCATGGGTCCGACTCTAGAGGGTGGCGCGTGGGCGGCGCCCCGGAGGACTCCCCCGCGTGAGGGCGGCCGGACGACGGACGGTGCCGGCGTCCCCGAAGAGCAGGGGCGCCGGCACCGCGACAGCCGGGTGGGATCAGACGCCGATGTCGCGCCCGTCCTTGCGCCAGACCGCGACGACGGAGGGGCGGACGATCTTGCCCGGTCCGTCGGGCCAGGTGCTCGCCGGCTTCTCCACCGACGCCCCGTCGAGCTCGCCCGGATGCTGCACGGCGACCAGGACGCGGCGGTCCTGGATGACCGGGCCACAGGTCTCCGCACCGGTCGGGACCGTCAGGAACTGCTTCAGCTCGCCACGCCGGTCACCCTGCGTCGCCACACCGAAGAGTCCGTCGTGCGAGCCCAGCTTGTTGCCGTCCGTGGAGATCCACAGGTTGCCGTGGGCGTCGAACGCCAGGTTGTCCGGGCAGGAGATGGGGCTGACGTTCTCCTTGGGGAAGCCCGCGAAGTACGTCGACGGGTCCTCGGGGTCGCCCGCGACGAGGAACAGCCGCCAGGCGAACCCGTCGCTCGTCGGGTCGTCCCAGTTCTCCGCCAGCTCCAGGACCTGGCCGTGCTTGTTGTTGTTGCGCGGGTTCGCCTCGTCCGCACCGGCCTTGCCCGCCTTGCCGCGGTCCGTGTTGTTGGTGAGCGCCACGTAGACCCGGCCGGTGCGCGGCGAGGGCTCGACGTCCTCGGGGCGGTCCATCTTGGTCGCGCCGACCTTGTCACCGGCGAGCCGCGTGTAGACGTACACCTCGTCGGCGGTCATGCCGGGAACGTGCGAGGTGGTGCCGGTGGCCAGCGGGATCCAGACGCCGCTGCCGTCGAACTCCCCGTCCAGGGGCAGCTTCCCGGTGCCGTCGATCTCGGTGGTCGGCGAGTCCCCGGTGAGCTTGGCGACGTACAGGGTGCCCTCGTCCAGCAGCGTCAGGTTGTGCTCGCGGGCGGCCCGCGAGTTCCCCTTCTTCATCTGCTTGCTGGAGACGAACTTGTAGAGGTAGTCGAACTTCTCGTCGTCGCCCATGTAGACGACCGGACGCCCGTCGGACGTCAGCCGGGGCTCCGCCGCCTCGTGCTTGAAACGGCCCAGCGCGGTCCGCTTGCGCGGGGTCGAGTCGGGGTCGTACGGGTCGAGTTCCACGACCCAGCCGAAGCGGTTGGCCTCGTTGGGCTCCTTCGACAGGTCGAACCGGTCGTCGAACCGCTCCCACTTGCGCTCCGTGGCGCCCGAGCCGATCCCGTACCGCTTGTGCATGTCGGTGGAGCCGTTGGCGAAGTACTGGTTGAAGTTCTCCTCGCCGTGCAGCGTCGTGCCCCACGGCGTGGTGCCGCCCGCGCAGTTGTTGAGGGTGCCGAGCACCTTGCGGCCGGTGGGGTCGGCGGACGTCCGCAGCAGCGGGCTGCCCGCCGCCGGGCCGGTGACCTGGAACGCGCTGGTCGCGGTGAGGCGGCGGTTCAGCGGGTGGCGGTTGACCGGGCCGAGCTTGCCGGTGCGGTGCTCCTCCTGGACGACGACCACGGAGAGTCCGTGCGCCGCCCAGGCGATCTCGACCTGCTCGCGCGTCGGGTTGGCCGGGTCGTAGCCACGGAACATGAGGATCTCGTCCGTGTACTCGTGGTTGGCCACCAGGACCTGGCGGCCGTGCTCGCCGCGCAGCGGCAGCAGCGAGAGGAAGTCGTTGTTGTAACCGAACTGCCCTGCCTGCGCCTTCGCGGACTGCTTGTCCGGGTCGAAGGCGGGGGCCCCGCGCAGAATCGGTTCGCCCCACCGGATCACGACGTTCTGGCCGTATCCGTTGGGGATGGTCACCTTGTCGTCCGTGTTCGGCGCGACCGGCGAGAACCGCAGGCCCCGCGCACCGTACGGGGTCAGGTTGTCCGGCTTCCCCGGCTTGTACCCGTTGCCGGCGAGCGCGGCGGCCTCGGCCTGCGGCGCGTTCGGCCCGGCCAGGGCGGCAGTCCCGGCGGCGGTGGCGACGGTGACCACGGCGGCGGCGCGCATCATCGAGCGGCGCGACAGGACACCGGCGATGATGTCACCGGCGTAGGCGTTGTCGCTGGTGTTGGGGGTCTCCTTGAAACAAGCGTCCCCGCAGCGGAAGCGACAGGTCAGCGCGGAACGCCCGCCCGGATGTGAGCTGATGAGCGGCAGCAGATTGCGCACGTGGATTTCCCTCCGTCTGTGTGTCGTGCGTGACGGTAGGTGGAGCTCCACGCGGTCCGACTGACTGCCGGTGAACAGAGGGTGAAGTCCGGGACACCGCTGCCCTCCGGCCTCGGGCGCGGCCGCGATCCGGCGTGCGGACCCGGTCCCACCACGGCTTCGGGCACGGTTCGGTCGACGCCGGGGCGGGCCGCACCGGCGAACGGCCGGAACCGGCCGCTAACCTTACGTATCCGTCCTGGTCAGGGATGAATTCGCCCAGGTCGGACATTCCCCGCACCCAACTCATGCGAAAGGCCTCGCCCATGGGCATTCGGAGCTTGCTGCGCAAGGTGTTCGGCCGCACGGAGCAGGACGCGCCGACCACGGCCACCGTCCCGCCCCAGGCCGAGCGCACCCAGCTCAACCAGGGGGACCCGGAGGGCACTTCGGCCGCCGAGCCCGCAGCGGAGCCGAAGGCGTCGATTCCGGCCCCGGCCTCGCGCGCCTCCTCCTCCCCGGAGTCTTCTTCCCCGGCGTCCTCCTCGGACACGTCGTCCACCGGCTCCGCCTCCGCTGCCGACGCCGACTCCACGGAGCGTGACAACACGAAGGCCGCCGACCTGGTGGCGGCGGCCTTCGACAAGGCGGCCGTCCCGTCGAAGCCCAAGCCGACCGTCCCCGCGCAGGGCTCGGCCCCCGAGGACGCCCCGGAGCCGGAGCCCGCCCCCGCCGCCGAGGCCCCGAAGGCGGAGGAACCCGCCGACCGGCCCGAGGCGGAGCCGGTCACGGCCGAGAAGCCGGAGACCGAGCCGGTCACGGCCGGGGAGACCGCCCCGGAGGCGGTCCCGGTCGCGCCCGAGGAGCTTGCGGCGATCACGATCGACTTCGACCTCGACGAGGCCGCCGAGCCCACCGCCCCGAAGCCGGAAGCCGCCTCCGAGGCCGCTCCCGAGGCCGCGGCGGCGCCCGAAGCAAAGGCCGCCCCAGCAGCAGCCCCCGCCGCCGACCCGGAGTCGCAGCCGCAGCCGGAGCCGGAGCCGGTCGCCGCGGACGCTCCCGCGACCGACGAGACCCCGGCCGATACGGAGACCCCCGAGGCCACCTCGCCCCCGCAGGCAGAAGAAGCCGAGGGGGAGGAAACCACGGCGCGGGAGTCCGAGGCACAGGAACCCCAGGCGGAGGAGACCTCGGCGGAGGAGACCCCGGCGCAGGAGACCCAGGCGCCGGAACCTGCTGCGGAGGAGCCCAAGGCCCAGGAAGCCCCTGCGGAGAAGCCCGCACAGGCCACCGAAGCCGCCGAGCCCGCCGAAGCCCCCGCTCCCTCCGAGGCTCCCGAGCCCGCCGTAGCCGCCGAGCCCTCTGCGGAGGCCGAGCCCGCCGAAGCCCCTGCTCCCTCCGAGGCTCCCGAGCGCGCCGCAGCCCCCGAGCCCGCCCAGCCCACCGACACCCCCGAGCCCGCAGCGGACGCCGAGCCCGCGGCAGCCCCCGCCGCCGCAGCACCCGCCGCCGCCCCCGCCAACGCCAAGCCCGCCGTCTCCCTCGCGCGGGTCACCTCGCGGGCCCCCCGGCTCGCCGCCCCGTACAAGGCGGCGCAGGCGGCGCTCAAGGCGCACGGGCTGACCGGATTCCGCGCCCGCGTCTACCTGGTGCTCGACCGCTCCGGTTCCATGCGGCCGTTCTACAAGGACGGCAGCGCCCAGCACCTGGGCGACCGCACGCTCGCGCTCGCCGCGCACCTGGACGAGAACGCCACCGTGCCCGTCGTCTTCTTCTCGACCGAGATCGACGGCACCGGGACGCTCGAACTGGACGGCCACGAGAGCCGCGTCGACGAGCTGCACGCCGGACTGGGCCGCCTGGGCCGTACCCACTACGAACAGGCGATCGCGGAGGTCGTCGGGGACTACGAGCGGTCGAGGGCCTCCGGTCCGGCGCTCGTCGTGTTCCAGACGGACGGCCCTCCGGACGCCCGGCAGGCCGCCCGGCAGGCGCTCGCGGACGCGGCGCGGCTGCCGCTGTTCTTCCAGTTCGTCGCCTTCGGCGAGCGGGACGCGAAGGGCTTCGACTTCCTGCGGAAGCTGGACGCCCCGAACGCCGGCTTCTTCCACGCGGGCCCGACCCCGCGCGACATCCCGGACGCCGAGCTCTACCGGGAGGTCCTGGCCGGGCTGCCGGCCTGGACCGCCGCACGCGGGACCGGCTCCGAGGGCTGATCGACCGCCGGCCGTGCGGTCGCGGCGAGGCCGCCGCCCTCCGGGGCCCGGCGCCGCCGTGACCGCACGCCCCGGCGAGGAGACCGGGGCCCTCACCTCCTGATCGACGCGGCCGCCGCACACCGCGGGCCCGCGTATCGAGGCGGAGGGAGCTTTCCGGGGCCGTTAGGATTTCGGCCATGGCGGCCACTGGAATCGAGAAGCAGGGGGCGACGGCGTACTACGTCTCGACCCCCATCTACTACGTCAACGACGCTCCTCACCTGGGCCACGCCTACACGACCGTCGCAGGCGACGTGCTCACGCGCTGGCACCGCCAGCGCGGCGAGAAGGTGTGGTACCTCACCGGCACGGACGAGCACGGTCAGAAGATCATGCGCACGGCCGAGGCGAACGACGTCACCCCGCAGGCCTGGTGCGACAAGCTCGTCGAGGAGGCGTGGAAGCCCCTCTGGGAGCACCTGAACATCGCGAACGACGACTTCATCCGGACGACGGAGAAGCGGCACACCGACCGTGTGCAGGAGTTCGTGCAGGACCTGTACGACAAGGGCGAGATCTACAAGGGCGGGTACGAAGGCCCGTACTGCGTAGGCTGCGAGGAGTACAAGCTCCCCGGCGACCTGATCGACGGCGAGGGCGCGACCGCCGGGCAGAAGCTCTGCCCGGTGCACAAGAAGCCGGTGGAGCTCCTCAAGGAGGAGAACTACTTCTTCAAGCTCAGCGCCTACGGTCCGAAGCTGCTGGAGTTCTACGCGGCGAACCCGGACTTCATCCAGCCCGAGTCGGCCCGCAACGAGGTCGTCAACTTCGTCGAGCAGGGCCTCCAGGACCTGTCGATCTCGCGCTCCACCTTCGACTGGGGCGTCCCGGTCCCGTGGGACGACCAGCACGTCATCTACGTGTGGATCGACGCGCTGCTCAACTACGCGACGGCCGTGGGCTACGGCGCCAACCAGGAGAAGTTCGACGGCACCTTCCCGGCGAACGTGCACCTGATCGGCAAGGACATCCTCCGCTTCCACTCGGTGATCTGGCCCGCGATGCTGATGGCGCAGGGCCTGCCGCTCCCCGGCAAGGTCGTCGCCAACGGCTGGCTGATGGTCGGCGGCGAGAAGATGTCCAAGTCCAACCTGACCGGCATCAAGCCGCAGGACCTGACCTCGCACTTCGGTGTGGACGCCTACCGCTGGTACTTCCTGCGGGCCATCGCGTACGGCAGCGACGGGTCGTTCTCCTGGGAGGACTTCACCGCCCGCTACACCTCCGAGCTGGCCAACGACTACGGCAACCTCGCCTCGCGCGTCGCCGCCATGGTCGGCAAGTACTTCGGCGGGGCGCTGCCGGAGGCCACCGCCGCCGGAGACGCGGAGCGGGCCGTGCGGGAGGGCCTGGCGAAGGCCGTGGCGACCGCCGACCGGAAGATCGGCGAGGAGCTGGACTTCCAGGCCGGCATCCTCGCGGTGTTCGACTTCGTGAAGCAGGTCAACGGCTACATCACGGAGCAGGAGCCGTGGAAGGTGGCCAAGGACACCAGCCCCGAGGGGCAGGCCCGCCTCGCCACCGTCCTGTACACGGCCGCCGAGGCGCTGCGCGGGGTCGCGGTCCTGCTCAACCCGGTGATGCCGGACACCTCGCAGAAGCTGTGGGAGTCGTTGGGCGCCGAGGAGTCGCTGGGCGCGCTGGCCGAGCAGCGGGTCCAGGACGCCGGCGCCTGGGGCGTGCTGCCCGCCGGGGCGACGGTGACCAAGGGCGCGGTGCTCTTCCCGCGCCTGGAGGAGAAGCCGGCGTGACCCCCGTACGCCACCGCCCGTGACGCCCAGGAGTCCGGGACCGCCGCACGCGGTCCCGGACTCCTGCCGTACGGGGCCCGGCGACGGCCGCCGCTCAGCGGCTCAGCGTCTCCGCGTCGCCCATCACGATCACCGGCTTCAACGCCGGGTCCAACGTGCGCAGGAGTTCCCTCATCCGCTCCTCCGGGATGGAGACGCATCCCTGGGTCGGGCCCCCGTGGTCCACGTGCACCCAGATGCCGCCGCCCCGCTCCAGGCCGAGGGGGCGGGTGCGGTCCAGGGGGCTGACGCCCGCCGTGCGGTTGTAGTTGATCGCGACGACGTAGTCGAAGGAGCCTTCCAGGGGCTCCCCGAAGAACCCCTCGCCGTCCACCGCGAACCGGGGGTGCTCGTCGTACGGGAGCAGGGACCCCGGATCGGGGAGCCGGCCGCCCGCGTCGGTGAGCGTGTAGACGCCCCTCGGGGACTTCAGGTCGCCGGCCATGTGGTGGTCGGTCCAGCCCGCCATGCCGTTGTGCGCCTTCCACGGCCCCGCCGCCGGCCGCCAGCCCTTCCCGGCGCCCGCGCGGCTGTACAGGACCGCGCTGGACCGGTGGGAGTCGGCGGCCTCCCCGGTCACGACCAACGCCTGCCGGGCCTCGTCGGGGATGCGCGCTCGGGTGCGCGGCCCCAGCCCCGGAATCCCCGCCGGTCCCGCCTCCGCGCCGCGCGAGGTCCGGTCCGCGGGGGCCGCGTCGGACTCCGGGCCCGCGGCGCCCTTCCTCGGCGCGGCGGGCGCGGTGGCGGGGGAGGAGCCGAAGGCGCAGCCGGTGAGCAGCAGAGCCAGGACGAGAAGCGGTGCGGTGAGCAGAGCGGGCGGGCGGCGCGGGACGGACACGGTGGGGGGCTCCTCGGTGGCAGCGGACGGCGCGGCGGGGTCCGGCAGGGGTGTCGCTGCCAGTCCTTGCCGGTCCCGGCCCGGCCGAACCCGAACCGGGGCCATCCGGCTGTACCGCGTCGCCCGGCCGTCGGGGAGGTTTCCGGCCCCCGCGACACAACAGCCCCCGATCGGGTGATCGGGGGCTGTTTCACGTGAAACATCCACGCGGCGGAGCGGTGGAGGCTACGAGGCGGCGGGCTTCTCCGACGCGCCCTTGGCGGCGACCGGCTTGCGCAACTGGATGTTCAGCTCGCGCAGGCGCGTCTCGTCCAGCTCGGTGGGAGCGCCCATCATCAGGTCCTGGGCATTGCCGTTGAGCGGGAAGGCGATCGTCTCGCGGATGTTGGGCTCGTCGGCGAGCAGCATCACGATGCGGTCGACGCCCGGAGCGATGCCGCCGTGCGGCGGGGCGCCGAGGCGGAACGCGCGCAACATGCCGGCGAACTCCTGCTCGACGGTCTCGCGGTCGTAGCCGGCGATCTCGAAGGCCTTGAGCATCAGTTCCGGCTCGTGGTTGCGGATCGCGCCCGAGGACAGCTCGATGCCGTTGCAGACGATGTCGTACTGCCAGGCGAGGATGTCGAGCGGGTCCTTCTCCTCCAGGTCGGCGAGGCCGCCCTGGGGCATCGAGAACGGGTTGTGCGAGAAGTCGATCTTCCCGGTCTCCTCGTCCTTCTCGTACATCGGGAAGTCGACGATCCAGCAGAACCGGAAGACGCCCTCCTCGAAGTGGCCGGCGCGCTTGGCCGCCTCGACCCGGACGGCCGACATGATCTTGGAGACCTCGTCGAACTCGCCCGCGCCGAAGAAGACGGCGTGGCCGGGGACCAGCGACAGGCGCTCGGTGAGCGTCTTGACGTCGGCCTCGGTGAGGAACTTGGCGATCGGCCCGGCCAGCGTGCCGTCCTCGCCCACGCGCACCCAGGCCAGGCCCTTGGCGCCGTGCTCGACGGCGTACTCGCCGAGGCCGTCGAAGAACTTGCGGGACTGGCCCGCCGTGTCCGGGACGGGCAGCGCGCGCACGTGCTTGCCGGCGAAGGCCTTGAACCCGGAGTCGGCGAAGACGTCCGAGATGTCGACCAGCTCCAGCTTGGCGCGGAGGTCCGGCTTGTCGTTGCCGTACTTCAGCATCGACTCGCGGAACGGGATGCGCGGGAACGGCGACGTGACCTCGCGGCCGTTGCCGAACTCGGTGAACAGCTCCGTCATCAGCTTCTCGATGGGCTGGAAGACGTCCTCCTGCTCGACGAAGGACATCTCGACGTCGAGCTGGTAGAACTCGCCGGGCGAGCGGTCCGCGCGGGCGTCCTCGTCGCGGAAGCAGGGCGCGATCTGGAAGTAGCGGTCGAAGCCCGAGATCATCAGCAGTTGCTTGAACTGCTGCGGGGCCTGCGGCAGCGCGTAGAACTTGCCGGGGTTCAGCCGGGACGGGACGACGAAGTCGCGGGCGCCCTCGGGCGAGGTCGCGGTGAGGATGGGGGTCGCCATCTCGTTGAAGCCGAGGGCCACCATCTTGGAGCGGATGGAGGCGATCACGGCCGAGCGCAGCATGATGTTGCGGTGCATCCGCTCGCGGCGCAGGTCGAGGAAGCGGTACTCCAGGCGGCGCTCCTCGTTGACGCCGTCCTCGGTGTTGATCGTGAAGGGCAGCGGGCCGGCCTCGCCGAGCACCTCGACCTCGGTGACCTCGATCTCGATCTCGCCGGTCGGCAGCTCCGGGTTGACGTTGTCGGCGCCGCGCGCGGAGACCTTGCCGTCGACGCGGACGACGGTCTCCTTGGTCAGCTTGGCCAGGGCGTCGTTGCCGGGGGTGCCGGGGCGGGCGACGAGCTGCACCAGGCCGTAGTGGTCGCGCAGATCGATGAAGAGGATGCCGCCCAGGTCTCGGCGATTGTGCAGCCAGCCGCTCAGCCGGACGTCGGTGCCGACGTCAGAGGCGCGGAGCTCGCCGCAGGTGTGGGACCTGTACCGATGCATCGTCGTTCATCCAGTCTTCGCGGTTGGGGGTGGATCGAGCCACCCCAGGCTACCGTCCGGGGCCGGGCCGCTTCATTTCCCTGCGCCGTGCGCACCCGGCCGGCGGCCCCCGCCGCTCCGCCGGGTCGGTGACGGGCTCCGTCCGGCCCTCGCCGGGCCGGGCCGCCGACCGGGTCCCCTCGGTGGCGTACGCCGAACTTATCTTCCTAAAGTGGGGCAATGCGCACCGAGGAAGTCCTGGCCGCGATCGCGACGGGCCTGTGGCGCTGGGACAACGCAGCCGGCACGGTCACGCTCGACGCGGAGGCGGCCCGGCTGCTCGGCCTGCCCCCCGTGCCCGGAAGCTACCGGGACTCGGCGGTGCGCTCCCGTTTCCACCCGGTCGACTGGAACGAGATCAACGCGGTGGTGAACCTCGCCGTCGTCGAGGGCACCCTGGCCGAGTCGCGGCTGCGCATCGTGGACGAGCGCGGGCAGGTGCTCCGTACCGTGCGCAGCCGCTCCAAGCCGGTGATCCGGTCGGGCCGGGACCCCGGTGACTACGTCCTCATCGGCACGCTCCAGGAGGTCGCCGAGCCGACCCACGGCGCTTCCGCCGCCCGCACGCCGATCACCGGGGACTGGCGGCGCTCCAGGGAGGCGTTCCTCCTGGACGCCGGACGCGGGCTGGCGGAGGCCCGGTCCACGGAGGAGGTCCTGCGGGTCGCCGCCTCGCTGTCCATGCCCGGCTTCTCCCCGGACGGGCTCGCGGTCTTCGGCTCCGCCGGAGGGCGGCTGACGATCGTCGGGCACCACGGCCACAACCTGGGCGACGAGGAGCCCTTCTCCGACATGCCGCTGGAGACCGACTACCCGGCCGCCGAGGTGGTCCGCACTGGCCGTGCGATCTACCTCCCCTCCCCCGAGGAGTACCGCCGCCGCTACCCCGCCACCTGGTCGCTCGCCCGGCGCTTCGGACGGCAGTCCTGGGCCTTCCTGCCGCTGGTCTCCTCGGGCCGCACGATGGGCGCCTGGATGGCCGGGTTCCGGCACCCGGTGGCGTTCTCCCCCGACGAGCGGGCCGTCCTGTCGACCGTCGCCCGGATGCTCGCCCAGGCCCTGGCCCGCGCCGGGGCCGCCGAGACCGAACGCGAACTGTCGCTCGGCCTCCAGCGCTCGATGATGCCGACGCTGGGGCCGCGCATCCCCGGCATGGCGGTGGCCGCGCGGTACGTGCCGACCGGCGGCGGGCTCCAGGTCGGCGGCGACTGGTACGACATGATCGCGCTGCCCAACGGCCGGATCGCCCTGGTCATCGGCGACGTCCAGGGCCACGACGTGCGGGCGGCCGGACTGATGGGCCAGCTCCGCATCGCCCTGCGCGCCTACGCCTCCGAGGGGCACCGCCCGGACGCGGTGCTCGCCCGCGCCTCGCGGTTCCTGTCCGGGCTCACCGACGCCTACGAGAGCGTCGAGGGCGACGACGAACCCCCGACGCCCCGCTTCGCGACCTGCCTGTACGCGGAGGTGGACCCGGAGACCGGCGTCCTGGACATCGCCCGCGCGGGCCATCCGGACCCGGTGGTGATCAGCTCCGACGGCACGGCGGTGATCCGGCAGACGGCGGGCGGGCTGCCGCTCGGCATCGACACCGACGCGGACTACCCCACCACCCGCGTGGTGCTGGAGCCCGGCGAGACGATCATGCTGTGCACGGACGGGCTCATCGAGACCGGCGGACACGACATGGCCACCGGCTGGACGCGGCTGCGCCCGGTCCTGGAGCAGCCCGCCGAGGACCTGGAGCTGTTGGCCGACGCCCTGGTCCAGGCCGTGCACGGGCCGACCTCGCACCACACGACGGGGCCGCTCGCCGACCGGCGCGAGGACGACATCGCGGTCCTGGTGCTGCGGCGCGAGAGCACCCCCACCCGGCGGACGCCGCCGCGCCGCATCGCCCTGACGATCGCGCAGGCCGAGCCCGAGCGGATCTCCGTGGCCCGCCAGCTCGTGCGCGAGCTGCTGCACGACTGGGCCGGCCCGGACCAGGTCGACTCGGCGGTCCTGATGGTCTCCGAGATGGCCACCAACGTGCTGGTCCACACGGACGGGGACGCGCTGATGATCGCGGAGGTCTCCGGGGAGCGGGGGGAGCGGCGGCTGCGCGTCGAGGTCGCCGACGCCAGCGACGAGCTGCCGCACAAGCGGCGGCCCGGCGAGATGGCCTCCAGCGGGCGGGGGCTGGTGCTGATGGAGATGCTGGCGGACGCGTGGGGGGTGGACCCGCGCGGCGAGGGGAAGTCGATCTGGTTCGAGCTGTGCGAGTCGGATGAGTCGGACGAGTCGGACGTACCGGAGGAGCCCGTCGTACCGGAGGAGCCGGCCCCGTCCTGACGGCGTCGCCGTCCGGGGGCGGGGCGGGGCGGGACGGCCTCACGGTCCGGCGGTCGGCGGCGCGCCGGAACCCCGGCGCAGCTCCCCGAGGATGCCGACGGCCGCCGCGCACAGGGGCACGGCGAGCAACATGCCGAGCAGCCCGGCCACCCCGGCCCCGGCCGTCAGCGCGACCATCACCAGGGCGGGGTGCATCTGGACCGTGCGGCTCTGGATCACCGGCTGGAGCACATGGCCCTCCAGCACCTGGACCGCGAGCACCACCCCCAGCGCCCACAGGGCGATCACGAACCCCCGGTCGGCCAGCGCGACGAGCACCGCGACGGCGCCGGAGATGAACGCCCCGAGGTAGGGGATGTACGCGCCGACGAAGACCAGCGCGCCGAGCCCCACCGCTCCGGGCACGTCCAGGACCAGCAGCCCCACCGTGATGCAGAAGGCGTCGATCAGGGCGATGAACGTGGTGCCGCGCATGAAGCCCTCGACGGCCTCGAAGGCCCGCCGCCCCATGGCCTCCACCAGGTCGCCGGTGCCGCGCGGGGCGACCCTGTGGGCGAGCCGTACGGCCCGGTCGGAGTCGCGCAGGAAGAAGAAGGTCAGCAACAGGGCCAGCACGGCGGTCGCGACCAGGGAGCCGACGAGGCTGATGCCGGTGAGCAGGCCGCCGGCGGCGCTCGCCCCGAACTTCTCGAACAGGTTCTTCGCGCCGCCGGCGAGGTCGTCCACGTCCGGGGCGCCGGCGATGTCCAGGTGGTCGACGACCCACTGCCCGGCGTCCTTCAGCGAGGCGGCGATCTGGCCGCCGGTGTCGATGAGGGCGGTGACGACGATGTACCCGGCCCCGCCCACCACCGCGACGAGCGCCGCGCACGTGAGGCCCGCCGCCAGAGACCGGTTGACGCCGTGGGCGGTGAGCCGGCGGTGCACGGGGCTGAGCAGCGCGGTGCCGAGCAGGGCCAGCAGGACCGGGGTGACCGCGGTCTTCAGGGCGACGACCAGCCAGATCGCGACGGCGGCGACGCCCGCGACGAGCAGGAGGACGGCGCACCAGGCCGCCGTGCGCCGGGCGCTGTCGGGGAGCAGGGGCTCGTGTGCGGGCACCCTCCCACCCGACCACGGCGTACGCCGCCTGTCCCGCCCGCCGCCCCCGTACGGGTGACGGACCGTCACCCGGCGGAAGCGGCGGGCGGACGGGAGCGTGCACACCGCGCCGCGGACGCGCCCCCCGGCGTGAGTGCCGGTGTGTCACATGCCGTGGACCGCGGGGACGCTGCCGAGGCGGCCCGCCTGGAAGTCCTCGAAGGCCTGCCGCAGCTCGGCCTGACTGTTCATCACGAAGGGCCCGTAGTGCGCCATCGGCTCCCGGATCGGGCGGCCGCCGAGCAGGACGACCTCCAGGTCCGGGGTGTTGCCGTCCTGCCGCTCGTCCGCGCGGACGGTCAGCGAGCCGCCGGAGCCGAACACCGCGGTCTGCCCGAGGCGGACGGGGCGGCGCTCCGCGCCGACCGTGCCGCGCCCGGCCAGGACGTAGGCGAGCGCGTTGAACTCCTCGCGCCACGGCAGGGTCACCTCGGCGCCGGGCCGCACGGTGGCGTGGATCATCGTGATCGGGGTGTGGGTGATGCCCGGACCCTGGTGGCCGTCCAGCTCGCCGGCGATGACCCTGAGCAGCGCGCCGCCGTCGGGGGAGGCGAGGAGCTGGACCTGGCCGCCGCGGATGTCCTGGTAGCGGGGGGCCATCATCTTGTCGGCCTTCGGCAGGTTGACCCAGAGCTGGAGGCCGTGGAAGAGCCCGCCGGACATGACGAGCGACTCCGGGGGCGCCTCGATGTGCAGCAGGCCCGAGCCGGCGGTCATCCACTGGGTGTCGCCGTTCTCGATGGTGCCGCCGCCGCCGTGGGAGTCCTGGTGGATGAAGCTCCCGTCGATGAGGTAGGTGACGGTCTCGAACCCGCGGTGCGGGTGCCAGGGCGTCCCCTTCGGCTCGCCGGCCGCGTAGTCCACCTCACCCATCTGGTCCATCAGGATGAACGGGTCCAGGCGCCGGTGATCGATGCCCGCGAACGCGCGGCGGACCGGGAAGCCCTCGCCCTCGAATCCGCTGGGCGCGGTGGTGACGGTGAGCACGGGGCGGGCGGCGGCCTCACCCGGTACGGCCACCTTGGGCAGGGTCAGCGGATTGTCGACGGTCACTGCGGGCATGGAAGCCACCTCCGGGCGAGTGTTCTGCGACGAATTTAGTTGAACGGTGAACATCTTGCAAGGCGTGCGGCATTCCCCACCGGGCCCGCACCACCCCCGGACAGCCGGAAGGGCCCGCGCCCCTTCCGGCGCGGGCCCTCGCCCGTACAACGAAACCGCAGGCCAACCGCGCGCGGCGCGGCACCACGGCGTGGACCGACTAGCCGTACATGCGGCGCATCGCGAAGTCGACCATCTGCTCGACGGCCTTGGCGTCGAAGACCATCCGGTGGTCGCCCTCCATGTCCAGGACGAAGCCGTAGCCCGTCGGCAGCAGGTCGATCACCTCGGCGCCGGTGATCACGAAGTACTTGGAGTCCTTGCCCGCGTAGCGTCGCAGCTCCTTGAGCGTGGTGAACATCGGGATCACCGGCTGCTGCGTGTTGTGGAGGGCGAGGAAGCCGGGGTTGTCGCCGCGCGGGCAGTAGACCTTCGACGAGGCGAAGATCTGCTGGAAGTCCTCCGCGGACAGGGAGCCGGTGGTGAAGGCCCGGACCGCGTCGGCCAGGGAGGGCGGCGACGGTTCGGGGTAGAGCGGCTGCTCCCCGTAGCCGCCGCCCATCTGACCCATCTGCTGCTGAGCACCAGGGTTCTGGTCGTAGCCGTACATGCCGCAAAGAGTAATCGGACACATCTGCGGCTTGAGGGGTTGCGCCTTATTACTGACGGGTAGCATCATCGTACGGGTGAGCTGCTGGACCTCTGTCCGCCTGACGCCCGACCCGTTCGCTCTCCGGGGCGCCGCGCGCCACTGCTATTGATTACGGAGCCTTCCCATGGGGCACTACAAGTCGAATCTCCGCGACATCGAGTTCAACCTCTTCGAGGTCCTCGGGCGCGACCAGCTCTACGGCACCGGTCCGTTCGCGGAGATGGACGTCGACACCGCCAAGAGCATCCTGGAGGAGATCGCCCGTCTCGCGGAGAACGAGCTGGCCGACTCCTTCGCCGACGCCGACCGCAACCCGCCGGTCTTCGACCCGGAGACCCGGACCGCGCCGGTCCCGGCGAGCTTCAAGGCGTCGTACCAGGCCTTCATGGACTCCGAGTACTGGCGCCTCGGCCTCCCCGAGGAGATCGGCGGCACCACCGCCCCCCGCTCCCTGATCTGGGGCTACGCGGAGCTGCTGCTCGGGTCGAACCCGGCCGTCTGGATGTACTCCTCCGGCCCCGCCTTCGCCGGCATCCTCTTCGAGGAGGGCAACGAGGAGCAGAAGAAGATCGCGGAGATAGCCGTCGAGAAGCAGTGGGGCTCGACGATGGTGCTCACCGAGCCGGACGCCGGCTCGGACGTGGGCGCCGGGCGGACCAAGGCCGTGCGGCAGGAGGACGGCTCCTGGCACATCGAGGGCGTGAAGCGCTTCATCACCTCGGGCGAGCACGACATGTCCGAGAACATCATCCACTACGTGCTGGCCCGCCCCGAGGGCGCGGGACCGGGCACCAAGGGCCTGTCGCTCTTCATGGTCCCGAAGTTCCACTTCGACTGGACCACCGGCGAGCTGGGCGAGCGCAACGGCGTCTACGCCACCAACGTCGAGCACAAGATGGGCCTCAAGGCGTCCAACACCTGCGAGATGACGTTCGGCGACCGGCACCCCGCCAAGGGCTGGCTGATCGGCGACAAGCACGACGGCATCCGCCAGATGTTCCGCATCATCGAGTTCGCCCGCATGATGGTCGGCACGAAGGCCATCGCCACCCTCTCCACCGGCTACCTCAACGCGCTGGAGTACGCCAAGGAGCGCGTCCAGGGTCCCGACCTGGCGAACTTCATGGACAAGACCGCGCCCAAGGTCACCATCACGCACCACCCCGACGTGCGCCGCTCGCTCATGACGCAGAAGGCGTACGCCGAGGGGATGCGCGCCCTCGTGCTGTACACCGCCTCGGTCCAGGACGCGATCCAGCAGCAGGAGGCCGCGGGCGAGGACGCCAAGGCGCTGAACGGCCTCAACGACCTGCTGCTGCCGATCGTCAAGGGCTACGGCTCCGAGAAGTCCTACGAGCAGTTGGCGCAGTCCCTCCAGACGTTCGGCGGCTCCGGGTACCTCCAGGAGTACCCGGTCGAGCAGTACATCCGGGACGCGAAGATCGACACCCTCTACGAGGGCACCACCGCGATCCAGGGCCAGGACTTCTTCTTCCGCAAGATCGTCCGCGACCAGGGCGCCTCGCTCAACACGCTCTCCGAGGAGATCAAGAAGTTCCTCGCGGGCCACCAGGGCAACGAGGAGCTGGCCCCGGCGCTGGACTCGCTCGCCACGGCGGCCGCGGACCTGGAGGCGATCGTCGGCACGATGATCACCGACCTCACCGCGACCGGCGAGGACGTCAAGAACATCTACAAGGTGGGCCTCAACACCACCCGCCTGCTGATGGCCTCCGGCGACGTCGTCGTCGGCTACCTGCTGCTGCGGGGCGCGGCCGTGGCCGCCGAGAAGCTGCCCAGCGCCCCCGCCCGCGACGCCGCCTTCTACCGGGGCAAGATCGCCGCCGCGAAGTTCTTCGCGGCGAACGTCCTGCCGGGCGTCTCCACCGAGCGCGCGCTCGCCGAGTCCGTCGACAACTCCCTGATGGAGCTGGACGAGGCCGCGTTCTGACCACCCCGTCCTGACCGGCCGACCACCGACGCCGCCGCCCGCAACCTCGGGGCGGCGGCGTCCGTGCGCCCGGCCGGCGCGGCGGCACGGGCCGGGCGCGGGGCCGCCGACCGCGCCGTCACCGGATGGCGGATGCCCGGTCCTCGTTACAGTGAAGAACATGAGTTCTCCCCTCCGGTTCGACCGCGCGCACACCGATGACCTGATGTCCTTCCTGGCGGCCAGCCCGTCCCCGTACCACGCCGTCGCCAACGCCGCCGCGCGGCTGGAGGAGGCGGGTTTCCGGCAGGTCGAGGAGACCGACGCCTGGGACGCGACGACCGGGGGGAAGTACGTGCTGCGCGGCGGGGCGATCGTCGCCTGGTACGTGCCGGAGGGCGCGCGGGCGCACACCCCGTTCCGGATCGCCGGGGCGCACACCGACTCCCCGAACCTGCGCGTCAAGCCGCTGCCCGACACCGGTGCGCACGGCTGGCGGCAGATCGCCGTCGAGGTCTACGGCGGCACCCTGCTCAACACCTGGCTCGACCGCGACCTCGGCCTCGCCGGGCGGATCTCGCTGCGCGACGGCACCCACCGGCTCGTCAACATCGACCGGGCGCTGCTGCGCGTGCCGCAACTGGCCGTGCACCTGGACCGGTCGGCCAACACCGACGGGCTCAAGCTCGACCGGCAGAAGCACATGCAGCCGATCTGGGGGCTCGGCGACGTCGAGGAGGGCGACCTGATCCGCTTCGTCGCCGAGGAGGCCGGCGTCGAGGCGGCGGACGTCACCGGCTGGGACCTGATGCCGCACGCCATCGAGCCGCCCTCGTACCTGGGCCGGGACCGGGAGCTGGTCGCCGGGCCCCGGATGGACAACCTCCTGTCGGTGCACGCCGCGACCGCCGCCCTGGCCGCCGTCGCCGGGCTGCCCGACGCCGAGATCCCCTTCATCCCGGTGCTGGCCGCCTTCGACCATGAGGAGAACGGCTCGCAGTCCGACACCGGGGCCGACGGGCCGCTGCTGGGCTCGGTGCTGGAGCGCTCGGTCTTCGCCCGCGGCGGCTCGTACGAGGACCGCGCCCGCGCCTTCGCCGGCACCGTCTGCCTCTCCTCCGACACCGGCCACGCCGTGCACCCCAACTACGCCGAGCGGCACGACCCGACGCACCACCCGGTCGCCAACGGCGGGCCGATCCTCAAGGTCAACGTCAACATGCGGTACGCCACCGACGGCAGCGGCCGCGCGGTGTTCGCCGCGGCCTGCGAGAAGGCGGGCGTGCCGTGGCAGTCCTTCGTCTCCAACAACGCGATGCCCTGCGGCACGACCATCGGACCGATCACCGCGGCCCGCCACGGCATCCAGACCGTGGACATCGGCGTCGCGATCCTCTCCATGCACAGCGCACGGGAACTGTGCGGCGCCGACGACCCGTATCTGCTGGCCAACGCGCTGGCCGCGTTCCTGGCGGGCTGACCGTCCACGGCTCAACGACCGTACGGGACATGGTTGTTCCCGGCCGGGGTACGCGACCCGTACACCGGCTCGGACTCACCGGGCGGTTGAGGAGGCGTAAGTCATGGGACTCGGAGGATGCATTCTCCTGATCGGTGCCGGCGCGATCCTGGCGTTCGCCACCGACTGGCAGATGGACACCGTCAACGTCGACCTGGTCGGCTGGATCATGATGCTCGTCGGACTCATCGGGGTCTTCGTGTACATGAGCATCGCGCGGCGCCGCCGCATGGTCGTGCCGCCCACCACCACGGTCGTCCAGGAGGACGAGCAGCGCTACACCTGATGACCTGCGGTGCGTTCGGCCGCCGGCCGTAGCCGGGCCCGGCGGCCCTGCGTTCGCCCACGGGTGACCCCGATATTCTGGGAGGGATTCCGCGCCCCACCGCGGACGCGTCCCACCCGGAAGAGGAGCCGCTCGTGGAGTTCCGGCTGCTCGGCACGGTCTCCGTCGAAACGTTCGGCGGACCGCTGCCGCTGGGTCCCGCCAAGCGGCGCAGCCTGCTCGCCGCCCTGCTGCTCTCCGCCAACACGCCCGTGTCGCTCGGACGGCTGGCGGAGTCCCTGTGGGACGACGAACCGCCGCCGCGCGCCCGGAGCGTCATCCAGGGGCATGTGTCCCGGCTGCGCGCCCTGCTGGTCGGCGCGGACGCCGAGGCGTACGGGGTGGAGCTGGTCACCCTCGGCGACGCCTACCTGCTGCGGGCCCCGGAGAGTCTGCTGGACGCCCAGCGGTTCGAGGAACTGCTGATGCTCGCGCGGGAGCAGCGCGACCCGCACGACACCGTGCTGATGCTCAAGGAGGCCCTGTCCCTGTGGCAGGGCCCGGCGCTCAACGGGGCCTTCGCCGGTCCCCCGCTCCGGGCGGCCGCGCACTCGCTGGAGGAGTCGCGGCTGGCGGCGGTCGAACAGCTCGCCCGCACCTACGGAGCGCTGGGCGAACACCACCGCGCCGCGGCCCTGCTGGCGGCGGAGACGACGGCGCACCCGCTGCGCGAGCCGCTGGCCGCCGAGCTGATGCTCGCCCTCTACCGGGCGGGCCGGCAGTCGGAGGCCCTGGACCGCTTCCACCGCACACGGCGGCTGCTCGCCGACGAACTGGGCATCGATCCTGGGCACGAGCTGGCCGACGCGTACGCGCTGATCCTGCGCGGCGAGACGACGGCGGCGCAGCCGGCGGCCTCCGCCCCGGCGCCCGCCCCGGACGGCGAGAGCCCCGGCCCGGCCCCCGTCGCGGCCGACGAGGGGACCGACCCCGCCACCGGCACGGAGAAGGCCTCGCCGGCGCTCCCCGCGGCGCGCCCCCTCCCGCCGCCCGACCCCGCCGAACCGCACCCCGCCGACCTCCTCCCCCGCGCCCCCCGCGGCTTCCACGGCCGCACCGCCGAACTGGCCGCGCTCACCCGCGCCGCGGCGGGCGAGGCCCCCGTGTGCCTGGTGACCGGGCCCGCCGGGGTCGGCAAGACCGCGCTGGCCCTCCAGTGGGCGCACCGCACGCCGGCGCTCTTCCCCGACGGGCGGCTCTTCGCGGACCTGCGCGGGTTCAGCGAGGCCGGCGAGCCCGCGCTCATCGACGTCCTGCGGGAGTTCCTGCTCGCCCTCGGCGTCGCCCCGCGCCGGGTCCCGGAGTCCGTCCCGGCGGCCGCCGCGCTCTTCCGCTCCCTGACGGACCGGCGCAGGCTGCTGGTGGTCCTGGACAACGCCCGCGACTCCGCCACCGTCCGGCCGCTGCTGCCGGGCGGCGCGGACTGCGTCACGCTGGTCACCAGCCGCCACCGGCTGGAGGGGCTCATCGCCTCGGACGCCGCCCGGCCCGTCCCGCTGGACACGCTCCCCGCCGACGACGGCATCGCCCTGCTCGCCGGGGTCCTGGGGGAGGAGCGGGTGCTGGCCGAACCGGTGGCCGCCCGACGGCTCGCCGAGCTGTGCGGCGGACTGCCGCTCGCGCTGCGCGTCACCGCCGCCCGACTGGCCGGGCGGCCCCGCTGGACGCTCGCGACGCTCGCCGACGAACTGGCCGACGAACGCGGCCGCCTGGCCTGCCTCGACGTGGACGACACCGGCGTGGCGGCCGCGCTGCGGCTGACCGTCCAGCACCTGCCGCCCGAGGCCGTCCACCAGCTCGCCCGGCTCGGCCACCACCCGGGCGGCCACGTCGACCCGTACACGGCCGCCGCCCTCGCCGGGACCGGCCCGGCCGCCGCGTCGGCGGCGCTGGAGCGGCTGGGCGCCGCCCACCTCGTCACCGAGACCGGGCCCGGCCGCTGGACCCTGCACGACCTGGTGCGCCTCTACGCCCGCGGCCTGGACCCCTCGTCCGCGCCGGAGGCCCTCGTCGGCGTCCTCGACCACTACATCGCCACCGCCCTGGCCGCCGCCCACGCCGCCGAGCCCGGCGGGGAACCCTGCTTCGTGCTCCCGGACGGCCACCGGCGGCCCGCCGCCGTCCAGGACTTCGCCGACCGCGCGGCGGCGATGGGCTGGCTGGCGGCCGAGCGCGAGGACCTGGCGCTGGCGGCCGTCGCGGCGCGGGACGCCGGGCTCCACGACCGGGCCTGGCGGATCGTCCTGCTCCAGTGGCCGCAGGTGGTGTGCCGGGTGCGGGACTCCTGGTCCCCGCTGCTGGAACTGGCCCTGGAGTCGGCCCGCGCCGAGAAGGACGCGTACGCCGAGTCGCGGGTGCTCACCCTGCTGGGCTGGGTGCTGACGGAGGAGGGCCGCACCGCCGAGGCGGCCGCCCTGCTGGAGGGCTCGCCCGAGCTGGCCCGGAACGCCGGCGACCCGTTGGGCGAGGCCACCGCGCTGATCAACCTGGCCGTCGTCCAGGCCGAACTGGGCTCGCTCGACACGGCGCTGGAGGGGTGCGCCCGCGCCGTGGAGCTGGCCCGCCGGGAGCGGCACGCGTACACCGAGATGCTCGCCCTCCAGCACCTGGCCCGGTTGCAGCTCACCGCCCGCCGCCCCGCCGACGCCCTCGCCTCCGCCCGGACCGCGCTGGCCCTGGGCCCCGAGCACGAGGAGGCGGCGCGCCGCGCGCTCCTGCTGGCCGTCAGCGGCGAGGCCTGCCTGGCGCTGGGCGACGAGGACGAGGGCATCCGGTTGCTGGACCGGGCCGCCCGCGAGGCCGAGCAGGCCGGTTACGACGAGGGCGCCGTACGGGCGCTGGAGGCGCTGCTGCGGGTGACGGCGCGGACGGAGTACCGGCTGCGCCACGACCAGGCGCTCCGGCGGCTCGCCGACGAGGGCTGAGCCCGCGCGCGGCCGTCCGGTCGACGGCGGCCGGGACGTCAGCGGAACGTCAGCGGGACGACAGCGATACGTGAGCGGACGCGGGCAGAGTCATCCCTGTCAGCAGCTCAGAGGCGACCGTCTTGACCGGGCGTTCGCCGCACCGTCTCCTCGGGGGAATCTCCATGCGCGCCTTCCGCAACCGCACCACCGTCCTCGCCGCCGCGACCACGGCCGCCCTCGCCCTCACCCTCACCGCCTGCGGCGAGGGGGGCACCGGCACCAAGTCGGCCGGTCCCGCCGCCAACGACTCCACGACCACCACCGCCCCGGTGAAGACCGGTGAGCAGGCGGGCGGCGCGCAGGCCGACGGCGGCGAGGGCACGGCCGAGAGCGCCACCGACTCCGGCTCCGCCGCCACGCAGGCCGCCGGCACGTCGACGAAGGCCGCCGCCGGCTCCGGCACGGTGCAGAAGGCCGCCGGGTCCACGACCGCGTCGCCCCGCCTGTGCGCCGTCAAGGACGTCGCCATCAGCGCCGAGCGGCAGGACGGCCCGCCCTACACCCACATCGTGCTGACCGCCAAGAACACCTCGGGCAAGAGCTGCCGGATCAGCGGCTTCCCGCAGATCCAGTTCCTGGAGAGCCACCGCGAAAACGTCCCCCCGGTCGCCAAGAGCAAGCCCGCCGCCCCCGTCGTGCTCGCTCCGGGCGCTCCCGCCTACGCGCTGGTCCGGCTGTCGAACGGCGGCGTCGACGAGCCCAACGAGGTGGTGACGGACTTCTCCGTGATGCTGGAGGGCGGCAGCGGCCAGGCCGCGGTGCACGCTCCGGGCCAGGGCGGCATCGCCGTGAACCCGGCGAAGTGGGCGACCGGCTACTGGACCCCCCAGCTGCGCAACGGCGCCGACGAGTTCTGAGCCGGCCACCGGTCGGCGGTCGGGCGGCGCACCGCCGCCCGACCCTCAGCCCTGCTCGTCCATCCCTGCCAGCACCAGCGGCAGCCGGGGCGTTCCCTCCGCGGTCACGCGGACGGGGACGCCCCAGTCCTGTTGGTGCACATGGCAGGCCGGGTACTCGTTGGCCGGGTCGTCGTCGCAGGACGCGGCCATCGCGGAGACGTGCAGGACGCCCTCGGTGCACCCGTCCGCGAGGACCAGGTCGCGCCCCAGGTCCGTACCGGTTCCGGCGCCCTCCGCCAGCAGTTCGGGCGGGGTGGAGGAGACCAGCAGCCGGGTCGAGGGCCCGTAGCGGGTGTCCAGCTTCTGCCCGGCGGGCGCCTGGAACACGACGTCGAGCCGGAGGGCGCCCGGAGCGACCTCGGTGGCGGCCCGCCGGGTGCGGTGCGCCCGGTCGGCCACCCGTACCGCCTCCTCGGGGAGCCGGAGGCGGGTCAGCCGGTGGCGGGCGGACTCGACGACGACGAGGTCGCCGTCGACCAGCACCGCGCCGCTCGGCTCGCGCACGTCGGTGGCGAGGGTGGTGACCTCGCCGGAGTCCGGGTCGTACCGGCGCAGCGCGTGGTTGTACGTGTCGCTGATCGCGACGGACCCGTCCGGCAGCGCGGTCACGCCGAGCGGGTGCTGGAGGAGCGCCTGGTCGGCGGCTCCGTCGCGGTGGCCGAAGTCGAAGAGGCCGGCGCCGACCGCGGTGCGCACGTGCCCGTCCCGGTCCACGTGGCGCAGGGCGGAGGTCTCCGCGTCGGCGACCCAGAGCCGCTCGCCGTCCGCGGAGACGGCGAGCCCGGACGGCTGGGCGAACCAGGCCTCCGCGCCCGGCCCGTCGACCAGCCCCTCGTTGGTGGTCCCGGCGGCGACGCGCACGGTCCCGGCCTCGGGGTCGTACGTCCAGAGCTGGTGCACGCCCGCCATGGCGATCCAGAGCCGGTCCGCGTACCAGGCGACGTCCCACGGCGAGGAGAGGTCCACCTCGCGCGCCGGCCCGCTGGTCGGCGTCCCCTGCCACCACTGGCGGCCGGTGCCGGCGAGGGTCGTCGTCACCCCGGTCGTGAGGTCGAGGGCCCGGATCGCGTGGTTGACGGTGTCCGCGACGGCCACGCGCCCGTCGGGGAGGAGGGCGAGCCCCTGCGGCTCGCTGAACCGGGCTTCGTCCGGACCGCCGTCGGCCAGGCCCCGGACCCCGGCGCCGAAGCCGCGCCGTACGGTCTCGCCGTCGGCGTCCAGCTCGACCAGCCGGTGCCGGGTGGTGTCGGAGACGAGGAAGCCGCCGTCCGGCAGGAGCAGGGCCTTGCCGGGGAAGCGCAGATGCGTGGCCACCGGTTCGGGCGCGACGTACGGGCCGTCGCCCCGGCGGAGCGTGCCCTTGGCGGCGTGCTCGGCCTCCAGCTCCTCGACGAGCCTCTCGATGGCGTGGGCGTGGCCCTCGCCCGCGTGCTGGGCGACGACATAGCCCTCGGGGTCGATGACGACGAGCGTGGGCCAGGCCCGTACGGCGTACTGCTTCCAGGTGGCCAGCTCGGGGTCGTCGAGGACCGGGTGGTGGACCCCGTAGCGCTCGACGGCGTCGACGACGGCCTGGTGCTCGGCCTCGTGGACGAACTTCGGGGAGTGGACTCCGACGATCACCACGGTGTCGCGGTGCTTCTCCTCCAGCTCGCGCAGCTCGTCCAGGACATGCAGACAGTTCACACAGCAGAACGTCCAGAAGTCGAGAATGACGATGCGTCCTCGCAGGTCAGCGAGGGTGTACTGCTGGTCGCCGGTATTGAGCCAGCCGCCCTTGCCGATGAGTTCGGGGGCGCGGACGCGTGCACGTGTTGCCATGCCACCAGTCAACACCGCCGCCCGGCGCGCGCATTCCACGGGGCCCCGACGGGGCGCGGGACGCTTCTCGTCCGTGTTTCACGTGAAACATCCGCGCCCCGCGCACCGGCGCGGTCAGGACGGCTGGGCGAGACCGAGGCGGCGGTCCTTCAGCGCCGGGAACTGCTCGCGGGTCGTGCGCACCTTCTTCGGGTCCAGCTCGACGCTCAGGACCTCCTCGTCCGCGCCCGCCTGGGCCAGCACCTCGCCCCACGGGTCGACGACGATGCTGTGCCCGGCCTGCTGGACATCCGCGTGGCTGCCCGCCGTCCCCACCGCGAGGACGTACGCCTGGTTCTCCACGGCGCGGGCCTGGGCCAGCAGCGTCCAGTGGGCGCGCCTGCGCTCCGGCCAGCCGGCCGCGACGACGAGCGTCTCGGCGCCCGCGTCGACGAGTCCGCGGAACTGCTCCGGGAAGCGCAGGTCGTAGCAGGTGGCGAGGCCCAGGGTGGTCTGCGGCAGGGCGACCGTGACCAGCTCGTCGCCCGCGCCCATCATGACCGCCTCGCCCTGGTCGAAGCCGAAGCGGTGGATCTTGCGGTAGACCGCCGACAGCTCGCCGCGGGGCGAGAAGACGAGCGTGGTGTTGTAGAGCGTGCCGTCCTCGGCCCGTTCGACGAACGAGCCCGCGTGCAGCCAGACGCCGGCCTCCGCGGCCGCGGAGGCCATCGCGTCGTGGGTGGGGCCCCGGAGCGGTTCGGCCTCGGCGGCGAAGGCCGCGTAGGCGAACGCCCCGACCGGCCACAGCTCGGGGAGGACCACCAGGTCGGCCCCCCGCTGCTCGATGACGAGCGAAGTCGCCCGCCGCCGCCGGGCATCGGTCGATTCGTCCGGGTCTACTGCGATCTGGATGAGGGAGGCGCGCACACTACCACCGTCCTGGCATTCGAGCCGTCAACACGGGCCTACGATCGTCACACGAAAGCACTGCCGGGGTGCCTGCCCGCAGCGTAACGTGGACCGACCGGTACTTGGGGCGGGAGCGGAGGGGAGCTGAAGTACGTGCGGCCGCACGGCGGAGGGTCGGGGCCTGGCGCGGCCATGGCCCTCGACGACGTCGCGTCCGCCGGCGCCCCCGCCCGCGACGCCGCCCCAGGACACCGGCCGGTCCCAACCGCCGAACCTCACCCGCAGCCCGCCGACAGCGCCGTCAGCGCCGGCTCCTACGCCGCCGCTCCCTGCTCTCCAGCCCATGCACCGCAGAACCGCACGAGGGGTCCCGTGACCGTCCATCCCAGCCTCCAGAACTACGCCGACGCCGCGACACACTCCGTCGAGGCCATCGCCGAGCTGGTGATGCCCCTGGCCGAGAGCGAGTGGAACCGCCGTACGCCCTGCCCGGCCTGGTCGGTGCGCGACATCGTGTCGCACGTCATCGGCATGGAGTGCGAGATGCTCGGCGATCCCCGGCCGATCCACACCCTGCCGCGCGACCTCTACCACGTACGGAGCGACTTCGCCCGCTACATGGAGATGCAGGTCGACGTCCGGCGCCACCACACCGCTCCGGAGATGACCTCCGAGCTGGAGTACGTGCTGATCCGCCGGGCCCGCCAGCTCCGCAACGAGTCGCGCGCCCCCGACACCCTGGTCCGTGCGCCGCTGGGGGCCGAGCAGACCCTGGAGACGGCGCTGCACATGCGGGCGTTCGACCTCTGGGTGCACGAGCAGGACCTGCGCGCCGCGCTCGGGCAGCCCGGCAACCTGGACTCCGCCGGTGCGTACGTCGTCCGCGACACCCTGCTCGCGGCGCTGCCGAAGGTGGTCGCCAAGGACGCGGGGGCGCCCGCCAGTTCGGCGGTCGTCATCGACGTGCACGGCCCGGTCGAGTTCCTGCGGACCGTGCGGGTGGACGCCGAGGGCCGCGGCTCGGTCGACGGGGCGCCGTCGCTGGGCCCGGCCGTGACGCTGTCACTGGACTGGGAGACGTACGTCCGCCTCGCCTGCGGCCGGGTCCGCCCCGGCGCGGTCGCCGACCGGGTCAAGATCGAGGGCGACCAGGAGCTGGCGGCCGCGATCCTGGACAACTTCGCCGTCACGCCCTGACGCCACCGGCCCCGCCCCGGACGGTGCGGCCGCAGGGCTACACGGGCACGTGCACGGCCTCGACCCGGCTGACCACGTGGTGCTCGCGCTCCCTGGCGGCCGCCCGGCGGCGCAGCCGCAGGATCTGGGTGACGCCGAGGGCCTCCAGGACGAAGACCGAGGCGAACGCGGTGCGGTAGTCGTCGCCCGTCGCGTCCAGCAGGACGCCGACGGCGAACAGCGTGGTCATCGAGGCGACGAAGCCGCCCATGTTGACGATGCCGGAGGCGGTGCCCTGGCGCTCGGGCGGATTGGCGGGCCGGGCGAAGTCGAAGCCGATCATCGAGGCGGGCCCGCAGGCTCCGAGGACCGCGCACAGGGCGACCAGCAGCCCCATCGGCGCGCGGTCGGCCGGGTAGAAGATCACGGCGGCCCAGAGCAGCGCCGTCACCGCCACCGTGGCCAGCGCGATGGGCGCCCGCGCCCCGTGGTGGCGGGCGATGACCTGCCCGTAGACGAGCCCCACCACCATGTTGGACAGCACGACCAGGGTGAGCAGCGTGCCCGCCGTCCCGCGGCTCAGCCCCTGCGCCTCCACGAGGAACGGCATCCCCCACAGCAGCAGGAACACCATGGCCGGGAACTGCGTGGTGAAGTGCACCCACATCCCGAGCCGGGTGCCGGGCTCCCGCCAGGCGGCGGCGATCTGACGGCGGACGTACGCGGCTCCGGCGCGCTCGGCGGGCGGCGGCTCGTGCCCCTCGGGGTGGTCCTTGAGGAAGAGCAGGAGCAGCGCCAGCACGACCACGCCCGCCGCACTGCTGCCGACGAAGGTCGCGGTCCAGCCGTAGCCGTGCAGCGCGCGGGCGATGAGGAGCGTGGAGACGAGGTTCCCCGCCATCCCGAACAGCGCGGCGACCTGGCCGATCAGCGGGCCGCGCCGGGCCGGGAACCAGCGGCCGCCGAGCCGCAGCACGCTGATGAACGTCATCGCGTCGCCGCAGCCGAGCAGCGCCCGCGCGGCCAGGGCCATGCCGTACGAGGGGGAGAGCGCGAAGCCGAGCTGGCCGGCGGTGAACAGGACGGCCCCGATGGTGAGGACCCTCTTGGTGCCGAGCCGGTCCACCATCAGTCCGACGGGTATCTGCATCCCCGCGTAGACCAGGAGTTGGAGGATGGAGAACGTGGACAGCGCGGAGGCGTTGACGTGGAACCGGTCGGCGGCGTCGAGTCCGGCGACCCCCAGACTCGTACGGAAGATGATCGCGACGAAGTAGACGGCGACGCCGATGCCCCAGATCCGGGCGGCGCGCGGCCCGCCGGGCGGATCGCCGGGCAGCGGCAGGGCGGGGGCGGCGCTCACCGGTCCTCCCCGCGCATCAGCACCCGCACCCGGCCCACGTGGGCGCGCACGGCCCGCGCTGCGCCCTCCGCGTCCCCGGCCCGGATCGCCTCCAGCAGCTCGCCGTGCTCGGTGATGTTGGCCTCGATCCTGCCGGGATGGGCCTCCATCACCGCGACGCCCATGCGCAACTGGCGGTCCCGCAACTGGTCGTAGAGGCGCGCGAGGATCTCGTTGCCCGCGTTGCGCACGATCTCCGCATGGAAGCACCGGTCCGCGACGGCGACGGCCGCCAGGTCACCGTCCCGCGCCAACTGCCGCTGCTCCCGCAGCAGCTCCTCCAGCCGTCCGACCAACCGCGCGGAGGCCGGCACCGCCTTGCGCGCCGCGAACTCCTCGATGAGCAACCGGGTCTCCACCACGTCCTTGATCTCCTGCGCGGAGACGGCGAGCACCAGAGCGCCCTTCTTCGGGTAGAGCTTGATCAGCCCCTCCACCTCCAGCCGCAGCAGGGCCTCCCGCACGGGTGTGCGCGACACCCCCACCGCGTCCGCGAGATCCCCCTCGGTGAGCAGCGTCCCGCCCTCGTAGCGGCGGTCCAGGACCGCCTCCTTGACGTGCGTGTAGACGCGCTCGGCGGCGGGCGGGGGCTTGAGGGAGGGAGCGGGAGGCGTGACAGGCATGTGCACAGCATAGATACAACACGGGCGCGGCGGGGCGCACGGCCCGGAGCGCGGAACCGGTGCGCGGCGCGACCCGCCGAATTAATCCGTTCGGGAGCACATCCATCGGCCCCTCCCAAGCGTCCTATCACCGAGCGGCACCCTTATGTGGCCGCCTACCAGGGGCATTTGGAGCTTTCACTTGAAAAACGGCATCAAGCGCATCAATCGCGTCACGGTCACGGCCACCGTGACGCTCACCGCCGGCGCGGTGCTCGCAGGCGGCGCCTTCGGCGCCACGGCGCACGCCGCCGCACCGCCGACCCCGTCGATCGTCGCCGCGGGTGGCTACGTGATGAACGACGGCACCGGCAAGACGCTCTTCACCAAGGCGGCGGACACCCGCCGCGCCACCGGGTCGACCACCAAGATCATGACCGCACTGGTGGTGCTGTCCCAGAAGAACGTCAACATGAACACCAAGGTCACGATCCAGAAGGCGTACAGCGACTACATCGTCTCCAAGAACGCCTCCTCCGCGCGGCTGATCGTGGGCGACAAGGTCTCGGTCGGCCAGCTCCTCTACGGTCTGATGCTCCCCTCGGGGTGCGACGCCGCGTACGCCCTGGCCGACAAGTTCGGCTCCGGCACGACCCGTGCGGCGCGGGTGAAGTCGTTCATCGGCAAGATGAACGCCATGGCCAAGAGCCTCAAGCTGACGAACACCCGCTTCGACTCGTTCGACGGCATAGGGAGCGGGAACAACTACTCGACCCCCCGCGACCTGACGAAGATCGCCAGCAAGGCGATGAAGAACTCCACGTTCCGCTGGGTCGTCAAGACCAAGTCGACGAAGCAGAAGGTCGTCACGAAGACCGGCGGCTACCGCTACATGGCGTGGACCAACACCAACAAGCTGCTCGGCAGCTACAGCGGTGCGACCGGCGTCAAGACCGGCTCCGGCCCGACCGCCAAGTACTGCCTGGTCTTCGCCGCGACGCGCGGCGGCAAGACCGTCATCGGCACGGTGCTCACCTCCACCTCCGAGGCGAACCGCACCGCCGACGCGAAGAAGCTGCTGGACTACGGGTTCAAGAAGTAGCCCGGACCCCACGCGCAGGGGCCCGGTCCGCACGACTCGTGCGGACCGGGCCCCTCGGTCGTTCCTACGGCCGCCGGCGGCGCAGGCCGGCCGTGAAGGCGTCCCAGGCGGCCGGGGCCACGGTGAGGACGGAGCCGCCGGGGCGCTTGGAGTCGCGGACGGCGACGGTACGGTGGCTCGGCGGCCGCCTCCGCCAGGTGCTCCCATTGGGCCCGCGTCACTTCGCGGCCGCCGACCAGTTGACGCGGGGCTCCCTCGGGGACGATGGCCCACAGGACCAGCGGAGCGCTGTCCGCGAGACGCGCCCGCCGTGCCATCTTCGCCTCGACGAAGCGCTCGATCTCGTTCGGGTCGTCCCATTCCGCGTTCCCGACCGCGAGGAGGCCCTGCGCCGGAAGCGATGGCTCCGACCGGCCCACCGCGAGCCCGACGCCGACGACTGCCACGAGTGCGGGCCCCTGCTCGTCGCGCGGCTCGCCGACGAACCGGGGCGTCGAGCCGCGCACGGTGGGGAGGACCGGGTACGCCGAACTCGCCGTACGGTGAGGGCCGGACATGCCGGCGGGGGGGGGGGGGGGGGGGGGGGGGGGGGGGGGGGGGGGGGGGGGGGGGGGGGGGGGGGGGGGGGGGGGGGGGTGGGGGGGGGGGGGAGAGGAGGGGGGGGGAGGGGGGGGGGGCGGGCTTGTG
>NZ_JBVJCD010000064.1:0-32181 GCF_055588985.1 Streptomyces sp. NPDC041970 | reverse complement strand
CCTCCCTCCATGCTCGGGTCCCCCCCCCCCGCGCACAAGCCAACCATCACACGCACCCAACCCAGCGCGGCGCCCCCCCCCCCCCCCCCCCCCCCCCCCCCCCCCCGCCCGCGCCCCCCCCCCCCCCCCCCCCCCCCCCCCCCCCCCCCCCCGCCCCTGGTGACGGGTCGGCGGACGCCTATCGGCGCACCGCGTCCAGCGCGTCCACCCCGCCGGCCCCGTAGAAGCCGTTGAAGCGCTCGCCGCCCTCGCAGACCGCGTCGATGACGCCGTCGCCGTTGATGTCGTACGGCGCACCGCACGCCTTCGCGTCCGCCTGGAGCGTCAGCAGCGCCTTCACCGCCGCCGGCGAGGCGTAGGGGTGCTTGGACTTGATCAGTGCCACGACGCCCGCCGCGTGCGGGGCGGCCATCGACGTACCGGCCTTGTAGCCGAACCTGCCGCCCGGCAGCGTCGAGAGGATCAGCCCGCTGACGGCCGGGGCCTCGGGGGTCTGGTAGACCGTCGAGTCACCGCCGGGAGCCGACACGTCGATGACGCCCTCGCCGTAGTTGGAGTACGACGACTTCAGCCCCTTGGCGCCGGTGGCGGAGACCGTCACGACGCCCGGCAGCATGGTCGGGACGTCCGGGCACAGCCGGGGGTCGACCGTCCGCGTCACGGGCTGGGAGTCGTTCGGGCTGGTCGTGTCCTCGATCGCGTCGGACGCCAGGTCGTGGCGGGCGTTCCCGGCCGCGGCGACGTTGACCGCGCCGCGGCGCTCGGCGTACCGCGCGGCCCGCGCGAGGGCGTCGACCAGAGCGCCCTGGTCGGGGTCGTTCTTGCAGGTGAACAGCCACGGGTCGGTGTAGTAGCTGTTGTTCGTCACGTCGACGCCGTGCTCGGCGGCCCAGAGGAACCCGCAGACGACGGCCTCGGTGTAGAAGAACCCGTCCGGGTTGGACACCTTGATGCCCGACACCTTCACGCCCGGCGCGACGCCGGTCACCCCGGTGCCGTTCTTCGCGGCGGCGATGGTGCCCGCCACATGGGTGCCGTGGTCGCTCTCGCCCGCCGCCGGACGCCAGGAGCCGGGGGTGGTGTCCGGAGCGCCCGAGACGCAGTTGACCGAGGCGTCGCGGTCGAAGTTGGTGGCCAGGTCCGGGTGGTTGTCGTCGACGCCCGTGTCGATGACGGCGACCGTCACCCGCGGGGAGCCGAGCGACTTCTCGTGCGCCCGGTCGGCCTTGATCGCGGGCAGCGACCACTGGAGGGGCTCCAGCGGGTCCTCGCCGGCCTCGGCGTCCGCGGCGGCGGCCTCCGCCTGGGCGGCGGTGAGCGGCTGCGCCAGGGCGCCGACGTCCTTCGTGGCCTGCGGCACGATCGGGTTGGTCCGGGTGGCTCCGGCCGACTCCACGCCGCGGGCCCGCCGGATCGTTTCGCCGAAGGCCGGGTTCTGCGAGTGGACGACGATGACGCCGATCTGCTCGTAGGCGGCGACGACGGTGCCGCCGGCCCGCTCGATCGCCTTCTTGACGCTCTTGACGGTGCCGTGGCCGCCTCGCGTGTTGACCACGTAGGAGAGCTTGGGCCCGTCGGTCCGCACGGTCGCGGCGGCCCTCTCTCCGGTGGGCGCGGCCGTGGCCGCGCCCACCGGCAGGAAGCCGATCGAGGCGGTCAGCGCGAGTCCGACGGGGAGCGCGAGTGCGCGGGTCCGTCTCGATGCCAGATGAGCCATGGGGTCTCCACATCATCCGTACCGGTCGACCGGGCACCTGGCGTGCTCGGTCGCGTACATGACGAGTGAAGCTATCGCTCACCTGCCACCGCATCAATGTTTACGGGCAAGTGAGTTCGAAGGGTGATCAAACTGACCCGTACGTGGACGGCTGATCCGGGCGAGCGGACCCCGCGCGCCGCGTCGGAGAAGACGAAAGACGCGGTGAACCGCTTCGTCGCGTCCTCCGTGCCGTTGTCCAGGAGGCACGCCCCGTCCCCGACAGTGAGGCCTCCCTTGTCGTCCACCGTCCCCCAGACCACCGCACGCGCGTCGCGAGGAGATTCCGTGACCAACGACGTACCGCCGCCCGACCGCGGCCGGCAGCCCACCACCGAGGCGTTCGTCGCGATGCAGGCCAGCGACGAGTTCGCCGACCTGCGCCGCTCGCAGCGCGCCTTCGCCTTCCCGCTCACCATCGCCTTCGTGACCTGGTACCTGCTGTACGTCCTGCTCTGCAGCTACGCGGGCGGCTTCATGGCCACCAAGGTCGTCGGCAACCTCAACGTCGCCCTCGTCCTCGGACTCGCCCAGTTCGCCACCACCTTCCTCATCGCCTGGCTCTACTCCCGGCACGCGGCCGCCAAGCTCGACCCGAAGGCCTCGGCGATCAAGTCCCGTATGGAGGCCGACGCATGAGCGCCGCCCACGCCGCGTACCCCGCCGTCCAGCTCGCCGCCGAAGGCGCGAGCGAGCACCGGCCGCTGATCATCACCCTGTTCGGCGCGTTCGTCGTGGCGACCCTCGTCATCACCGTGTGGGCCGGCCGCCAGACGAAGAGCGCCGCCGACTTCTACGCGGGCGGCCGCCAGTTCACCGCGTTCCAGAACGGCCTGGCGGTCTCCGGCGACTACATGTCCGCCGCGTCCTTCCTCGGCATCGCCGGCGCCATCGCCCTCTTCGGGTACGACGGCTTCCTCTACTCCATCGGCTTCCTCGTCGCCTGGCTCGTCGCCCTGCTGCTGGTCGCCGAACCGCTGCGCAACTCCGGCCGCTACACCATGGGCGACGTCCTCGCCTACCGGATGCGCCAGCGCCCCGTCCGCACCGCGGCCGGCACGTCCACGATCGTCGTCTCGATCTTCTACCTGCTGGCGCAGATGGCCGGCGCGGGCGTCCTCGTCTCGCTGCTGCTCGGCATCACCAGCGACGCCGGGAAGATCCTCATCGTCGCCCTGGTCGGCGTGCTCATGATCCTCTACGTCACCATCGGCGGCATGAAGGGCACCACCTGGGTGCAGATGGTCAAGGCCGTCCTGCTCATCGCGGGGACCCTGCTCATCACCTTCCTGATCCTGCTGAAGTTCGACTTCAACGTCTCCGACCTGCTCGGCACGGCCGCCGACAACAGCGGCAAGGGCGCGGCGTTCCTGGAGCCCGGCCTCAAGTACGGGGCGAGCGGCACCTCGAAGCTCGACTTCATCTCCCTCGGCCTCGCCCTGGTCCTCGGCACCGCGGGCCTGCCGCACATCCTGATCCGCTTCTACACCGTGCCCACGGCGAAGGCCGCCCGCAAGTCCGTGAACTGGGCGATCGGCATCATCGGCGCCTTCTACCTGATGACGATCGTGCTCGGCTTCGGCGCCGCGGCGCTCCTCAAGCCCGGCGAGATCATCGCCTCCAACAAGGCGGGCAACACCGCGGCCCCGCTGGCCGCGCTGGAGATCGGCGGCGGCTCGGGGTCCACCGGCGGCGCGATCCTCCTCGCGGTGATCTCCGCCGTCGCCTTCGCCACCATCCTCGCCGTCGTCGCCGGACTCACCCTCGCCTCCTCCTCGTCCTTCGCGCACGACATCTACGCCAACGTCATCCGCCGGGGGAAGGCCACCGAGAAGGAGGAGGTCCGCGCCGCGCGCTGGGCCACCGTCGCCATCGGCGTCGTCTCCATCGCCCTCGGCGCGCTCGCCCGCGACCTGAACGTGGCCGGCCTGGTCGCCCTGGCCTTCGCCGTCGCCGCCTCCGCCAACCTGCCGACGATCCTCTACAGCCTCTTCTGGAAGCGCTTCACCACGCAGGGGGCCCTCTGGTCCATCTACGGAGGGCTCGCCGCCTCCGTCGTGCTGGTGCTGTTCTCGCCGGTCGTCTCCTCCAAGCCCAGCTCGATGTTCCCCGGCGTCGACTTCGCGTGGTTCCCCCTGGAGAACCCCGGCCTGATCTCGATCCCGCTCGGCTTCCTGCTCGGCTGGGTCGGCTCGCTGCTCTCCAAGGAGAAGCCCGACACGGACAAGTACGCCGAACTGGAGGTCAAGTCCCTCACCGGCATCGGGGCCCACTGAGCACCGCCCCACCGCACCGGCCGGGCCGCGTCGTAGAGTCCTCCGAGGCGGCCCGGCCGCGCCTCGTGGCAAACGCGCCCGGCCGATGCCGCCGGCCTCCCGTAGGCTCGGGAGGGTCAACGTCTCGGAAGAGCGACCGCACCACCGCGGACACCACCGGGGGAGGGGCCCATCATGCTCGTCGACACCTACGGCCGGGTCGCCACCGACCTGCGCGTGTCACTGACCGACAAGTGCAATCTGCGCTGCACGTACTGTATGCCCGAAGAGGGCCTGCAATGGCTGAGCCGGAGCGAGCTGCTCTCCGACGACGAGATCGTGCGCCTGATCCGCATCGCCGTCACCTCGCTCGGCGTCACCGAGGTCCGCTTCACCGGCGGCGAACCCCTGCTCCGCCCCGGCCTCGTCGCCATCGTCGAGCAGTGCGCCGCGCTCGCCCCCCGCCCCCGCATGTCGCTCACGACCAACGGCATCGGTCTCAGCCGGATCGCCGCCGCCCTCAAGGCCGCGGGGCTCGACCGGGTCAACGTCTCCCTGGACACCCTGCGCCCCGACGTCTTCAAGACCCTCACCCGCCGCGACCGCCACCAGGACGTGCTGGACGGCCTCGACGCCGCGCGCCGGGCCGGGCTCACCCCGGTCAAGGTCAACGCCGTCCTGATGCCGGGGCTCAACGACGACGAGGCCCCCGACCTGCTCGCCTGGGCCGTCGCCCACGACTACGAGCTGCGCTTCATCGAGCAGATGCCCCTGGACGCCCAGCACGGCTGGAAGCGCGACGGCATGATCACCGCCGGAGACGTCCTCGCCTCGCTCCGCACCCGCTTCACCCTCACCGCCGAGGACGACGGGGCGCGCGGTTCCGCCCCCGCCGAGCGCTGGACGGTGGACGGCGGCCCGCACCGCGTCGGCGTGATCGCCTCGGTCACCCGCCCGTTCTGCCGTGCCTGCGACCGCACCCGGCTCACCGCCGACGGCCAGGTCCGCACCTGCCTCTTCGCCCGCGAGGAGACCGACCTGCGGGCGGCCCTGCGCGGCGATGCCCCGGACGAGGAGATCGCCCGGCTCTGGAAGCTGGCCATGTGGGGCAAGAAGGCGGGCTCCGGGCTGGACGATCCGTCCTTCCTCCAGCCCGACCGCCCGATGTCGGCGATCGGCGGCTGACGCTCAGCCGCCGCCGGGCCCCGGCTCCCAGTCCGCCAGCGCCACGACGTCCTTGAGGAACCCTCGTACACCGAGGAAGGAGGACAGGTGCTCCCGGTGCTCGTCGCAGGCCAGCCAGGTCTTGCGCCGCTCGGGCGTGTGCAGCTTGGGGTTGTTCCACGCGAGCACCCACACGGCGGCGGCCCGGCAGCCCTTGGCGGAACAGGGCGGGGCGCCGGCGGGGGTCTCGGCGGACGTCTCGGGGAAGATCACGGCGACCAGCCTACGGGCTGCCCCGCGGCACGCGGCGGGCGCACGGCGACGGCCGGGCGCTCACCGCGCCGCCGGAGCGAGTGCGTCCCCCGGCCCCGCGCCACCGGATGGTCCTGACGCGTCCCCGCCGGAGAAACGGCGACGCCGAGCAGCCACGGGGGGAGCTGCCCGGCGTCAGTCCGTCGCTCCGACGGGGGATGCGGAGCGCTTTGGCAGTATGTCACGGGGACCGGGGTGCGGTGCAGGGGAACGCCATGATTGCCCGGCCCTCCCCGCCCGCCCCGACGCCCCTCCTCAGCCGTGCTCCTGCGGCGGCGGGACCCGGCCCGCCGCCTCCTCCGCACCGCCGGACGCCGCCGGCCCCGGAGCGGGCCCGACCGCCGGGCGCAGCGGCGGCGTGACGAACGTCGAGGGCAGCGAGGGCGCGCTCTCCCGGCCCGCGTTGGCGATGACCACCGCCACGTACGGCAGCAGCACGCCCAGCGCAAGCGCCACGACCGCGACGTGCCGTTCGACGTTCCACAGCACCGCGGCCAGCACCACCGACACGGTGCGCACCGACATAGAGATCACGTAGCGCCGCTGCCTGCCGCGGACGTCGTCCGCCAGCCCCTGCCGCGCGCCCGTGATCCGGAAGACCTCCGCACCGTCCTTCTTCCGCAGCATGTTCCACCACCAGATCTCGTCGCCGGACGCTCCCGGACCGGGCCCGTTCCACGGTACGCCCGGAGTGCGCCCCGCAGGAGACCGGGGCGCACTCCGGGCCCCGCCGCCGCCGGGCGGGCCCCCGTCCCGCTCCGTCCGACATGCGCCCCGCCGCCGGGGGGCCGAGACTGGTCTGACGCGCACACCGCGCCGCACGAGGAGGCGACATGAGCTGGTTGTGGGCAATCATCGTGGGACTGGTGCTCGGCGTCATCGCCCGAGCGATCCTGCCGGGCAAGCAGGCCATCCCCATCTGGCTGACGATCGTGTTCGGCATCATCGGCAGCATCCTCGGCAACGCCGTGGCCGGCTGGATCGGGGTCGACGACACCAAGGGCATCGACTGGATCCGCCATCTGCTGCAACTCGCCGGCGCCGTGGTCGTCGTCGGACTGGGCGACATGCTCTGGCAGTCGATCCGAGGCGGCGGCAGACAGCGGACCTGACTCCCGCGACACGAGGACGCCGCGGCCGGGCA
This sequence comes from Streptomyces sp. NPDC041970, assembly GCF_055588985.1. Classification (NCBI taxonomy): domain Bacteria; kingdom Bacillati; phylum Actinomycetota; class Actinomycetes; order Kitasatosporales; family Streptomycetaceae; genus Streptomyces; species Streptomyces sp. NPDC041970. Next base: position 25,550 of record NZ_JBVJCD010000064.1, on the reverse strand, counting down.
CGCGCTTGCTCGCGCGTGCCCGGCCGCGGCGCCGGGTGCGGACCCTGTCAGCCGACCGGGCCGACCTCCACGGCCGCCAGGTTCTTCTTGCCCCGGCGCAGCACCAGCCAGCGCCCGTGCAGCAGCTCCTCGGCGGCCGGGGCGGCCTCGCCGTCGAGGACCTTCACGTTGTTCACGTACGCGCCGCCCTCCTTGACGGTGCGCCGCGCCCCCGACTTGCTCGGCGCCAGCCCGACCTCGACCAGCAGGTCCACCAGGGGGCCCGGCTCCGCGACCCGGACGTGCGGCACCTCGGACAGGGCCGCGCTCAGCGTCGCCTCGTCCAGCTCGGCCAGGTCGCCCTGCCCGAACAGCGCCTTCGACGCCGCGATGACCGCGGCGCACTGCGCGCCGCCGTGCACCAGCGTGGTCAGCTCCTCCGCCAGCGCACGCTGCGCCGAGCGGGCCTGCGGCCGCTCCTCGGTCAGCTTCTCCAGCTCCGCCAGCTCCTCGCGGCTCCGGAAGCTGAGGATGCGCAGGTAGCGCGAGACGTCCCGGTCGTCCACGTTCAGCCAGAACTGGTAGAACGCGTACGGCGTGGTCATCTCCGGGTCGAGCCAGACCGCGCCGCTCTCCGACTTGCCGAACTTCGTCCCGTCCGCCTTCGTCATCAGCGGCGTCGCCAGCGCGTGCACGGTCGCGCCCGGCTCCAGCCGGTGGATCAGGTCGATGCCCGCGGTGAGGTTGCCCCACTGGTCGCTGCCGCCCTGCTGGAGCGTGCAGCCGTGGCGGCGGTACAGCTCCAGGAAGTCCATGCCCTGGAGCAGTTGGTAGCTGAACTCGGTGTAGCTGATGCCCTCCTGCGACTCCAGCCGGCGGGCGACGGAGTCCTTGGTGAGCATCTTGTTGACCCGGAAGTGCTTGCCGACGTCCCGCAGGAACTCGATCGCGGACAGGCCCGCGGTCCAGTCCAGGTTGTTGACCATCGTCGCCGCGTTCTCGCCCTCGAAGGAGAGGAACGGCTCGATCTGGGACCGCAGCCGGGTCACCCAGGCGGCGACGGTCTCCGGGTCGTTCAGCGTGCGCTCGGCGGTGGGCCGCGGGTCGCCGATCTGGCCCGTCGCACCCCCCACCAGGGCCAGCGGCCGCAACCCGGCCTGCTGGAGCCGCCGCATGGTGAGCACCTGCACCAGGTGCCCCACGTGCAGGCTGGCCGCGGTCGGGTCGAAGCCGCAATAGAAGGTGACGGGGCCGTCCACGAGAGCCTTGCGCAGTGCGTCCTCGTCAGTGGACTGGGCGAACAGCCCGCGCCACTTCAGCTCGTCGACGATGTCCGTCACGGTTCCGGTGCTCCTTACGGCTAGGAGAGATGTACGGGCCAGTCTAGGCGGGTCACACCCCCAGGCTGACCGAGCTCATGTTGAAGTCCGGGACGCGCAGCGCGGGCATCGCGGCGCGGGTGAACCAGTCGCCCCACTCGCGCGGCAGCGTCATCTCCGTACGCCCCGCCTCCGACGCCCGCGACAGCAGGTCCACCGGCGACTCGTTGAACCGGAAGTTGTTGACCTCGCCGACCACCTCGCCGTCCTCGACCAGGTAGACGCCGTCACGGGTCAGCCCGGTCAGCAGCAGCGTCGCCGGATCGACCTCCCGGATGTACCAGAGGCAGGTCAGCAGCAGCGCGCGCCCGGACGTCGCGGCCACCATCTCCTCCAGCGACCGCTCGCCGCCGCCCTCCAGCACCAGGTTGTCGATGGCCGGGGCGAGCGGCAGCCCGGTCAGCTCCGCCGTGTGCCGGGTCGTCGTCAGCCGCTCCAGCCGCCCGTCCCGCATCCAGTCCGTCGGGGCGAGCGGCAGCCCGTTGTCGAAGACGGAGGCGCTGTCGCCGGAGGCGTGGGCGATCACGAAGGGCGCCGACTCCAGACCCGGCGCGCACGGGTCGCTGCGCAGCGTCAGCGGGAGCGGGGAGAGCGCCTCCCCCAGCCGGGTGGAGCCGCCCGGCGCCGAGAAGACCGTCCGGCCCTCGACGGCGTCCCGCGCGGTCGAGGACCAGAGCTGGTAGATCAGCAGGTCCGCGACGGCCGTCGGCGGCAGCAGCGTCTCGTACCGCCCGGCGGGCAGCTCGACGCGCCGCTCGGCCCAGCGCAGCCGCCGCGCCAGCTCCGCGTCCATCTCCACCGGGTCCACGTCCCGGAAGTGCCGGGTCGCCCGGCCCGCCCACGCCGAACGCGTCCGGTCCGGCGACTTCGCGTTCAGCTCCAGCGTCCCGTTCGGCTGGTCGTGGCGCAGCCGCAGCCCCGTCGACGTGCCGAGGTAGGTGGAGGTCAGCTCGTGGTGGGCGAACCCGTACAGCTCGCGGCCCCCCGAGCGGGCCCGTCCGAAGGCGTCGCCGAGCGCCGGGGCGAAGTCCGCGAAGACCTCCGGTCCGGTCTCGGCGGGCGCGTCCTCGAAACCGGGGGACGCGGGCGCGCCGCCCACCAGCGGCTGCGCGTCCTCGGCGGGCCCCGCGGCGCGCGCGGCCGCCTCGGCCGCCCGCACCAGGGGCTCCAGGTCGTCCGCGGTCACGGCGGACCGGGAGACCACGCCGGACGCCGTCCCCTCGGCCCCGTCCACCGTCGCCACGACGGTCAGGGTCCGCCCGCGGGTCACCCCGTTCGTGGTCAGCGCGTTGCCCGCCCAGCGCAGGTTGGCGGAGGAGTGCTCGTCCGCGATGACCACCAGGCCGTCCGCGGTGGACAGCTCCAGGGCCCGCTCGACGATCTCGTACGGCTTGCTGACGCGGCTCATCGACCGGCCTCCTGCGTCGTGTTGAGGATGTTCACGCCTCGGAAGAGGGCGGAGGGGCAGCCGTGCGAGACCGCCGCCACCTGCCCCGGCTGGGCCTTGCCGCAGTTGAACGCGCCGCCCAGGACGTACGTCTGCGGGCCGCCGACCTTCTCCATCGAGCCCCAGAAGTCCGTCGTGGTCGCCTGGTAGGCCGCGTCGCGCAACTGCCCGGCGAGACGGCCGTTCTCGATGCGGAAGAAGCGCTGCCCGGTGAACTGGAAGTTGTAGCGCTGCATGTCGATCGACCAGGAGCGGTCGCCGACCACGTAGATCCCGCGCTCCACCCCGCCGATCAGGTCCTCCGTCGACAGCCCGCCCGGCTCCGGCCGGAGCGACACGTTCGCCATCCGCTGGACGGGCACATGGCTCGGCGAGTCCGCGTACGCGCAGCCGTTGGAGCGGCCGAGCCCCGTCAGCTTCGCGATCCGGCGGTCCAACTGGTAGCCGACCAGGACGCCGTCCCGCACCAGGTCCCAGGACTGCGCCGCCACGCCCTCGTCGTCGTACCCGATGGTGGCGAGCCCGTGCTCGGCGGTGCGGTCGCCCGTCACGTTCATCACGGAGGAGCCGTACGCCAGTGTGCCCAACCGGTCGAACGTGGCGAACGAGGTCCCGGCGTACGCCGCCTCGTACCCCAGCGCCCGGTCCAGCTCGGTGGCGTGGCCGATCGACTCGTGGATGGTCAGCCACAGGTTCGACGGATCGACGACCAGGTCGTACGTCCCCGCCTCGACGCCCGGCGCGCGCATCTTCTCCGCGAGGAGCTCGGGGATCTCCTCCAGCTCCGCGTCCCAGTCCCAGCCGGTCCCGGTCAGGTACTCCCAACCGCGCCCGACCGGCGGCGCGATGGTCCGCATCGAGTCGAACTCGCCGGTCGCCCCGTCCACCGCCACGGCGGTGAGCTGCGGATGGACCCGCACCCGCTGCTGCGTGGTGACGGTCCCCGCCGTGTCCGCGTAGAACTTGTTCTCGTGCACGGCCGTCAGGGAGGCGTCCACGTGCGCGACCCCCGCGGCCCCCAGCAGCCGCCCGCTCCACTCGGCGAGCAGCGCCGCCTTCTCCTCGTCCGGTACGGAGAACGGGTCGATCTCGTACGCGGAGACCCAGGTCCGCTCGCCGTGCACCGGCTCGTCCGCCAGCTCGACCCGCTCGTCGGACCCGGCGGCGGCGATCACCCCGGCCGACAGCTTCGCCATGGCGACCGCCCGCGAGGCCACCTTCGCGGCCGCGTCCATCGTCAGGTCCACCCCGGACGCGAACCCCCACGCGCCCCCGTGCACCACCCGCACCGCGTACCCGAGGTCCGTACGGTCCGAGGCCCCGGCCGGCCGGGCGTCCCGCAGCCGCAGCGAGGCGCTGCGCACCCGCTCCAACCGGAAGTCGGCGTGCGTCGCGCCGAGCGCCCTGGCCCGCGCGAGCGCCGCGTCGGCGAGCGCGCGCGAGGGGAGGGCCAGGAAGGACTGATCTACCGCGTGGGGCACAGGGAATTCCCTTCTCGATACACCACGGCAGTGAACCACGCCCCCACGGTCGGCAGCCCGTGGTCGCGGGATCGCGGGGCCGCCCGCGTGCGGTGGATCCGGCCGGGCACGCGGCGGCGCGCACTGTAGGAATCCCACAGCCCCCCGGACGAGCCACTGTCAGGGCCCGATTCCCCGATCGCCGTACGGTACCGATAGGTTTTCGGCGTACCAGACCGCCAGGGAAGACGTACCAGACCGCCAAGGAAAGGGTGATCCGTTGAGCCGCTCGGTTCTCGTCACCGGAGGAAACCGGGGCATCGGCCTCGCCATCGCCCGCGCCTTCGCCGACAACGGCGACCAGGTCGCGATCACCTACCGATCGGGAGAGCCGCCGCAGGCCCTCGCCGAGGCCGGGGTCCTCGCGGTCCGCTGCGACATCACCGACGCCGAGCAGGTGGAGCAGGCCTACAAGGAGATCGAGGAGAAGCACGGCCCCGTGGAGGTGCTGGTCGCCAACGCCGGCATCACCAAGGACCAGTTGCTGATGCGGATGTCGGAGGAGGACTTCACCTCCGTCGTCGACACCAACCTCACCGGCACCTTCCGCGTCGTCAAGCGCGCCAACCGCGCGATGCTGCGCGCCAAGAAGGGCCGCGTGGTCCTGATCTCCTCCGTCGTCGGCCTCCTCGGCTCGGCCGGCCAGGCCAACTACGCCGCCTCCAAGGCCGGGCTCGTCGGGTTCGCCCGGTCGCTGGCCCGCGAGCTGGGTTCGCGGAACATCACCTTCAACGTCGTCGCCCCCGGTTTTGTCGACACCGACATGACCCAGGCGCTCACCGAGGAGCAGCGCAAGGGCATCGTGTCCCAGGTGCCGCTCGGCCGCTACGCGCAGCCCGAGGAGATCGCCGCCGCGGTGCGCTTCCTCGCCTCCGACGACGCGTCGTACATCACTGGAGCCGTCATCCCCGTTGACGGCGGATTGGGCATGGGTCACTGATCACCATGAGCGGAATTCTCGACGGCAAGCGCGTCCTCGTCACCGGAGTGCTGATGGAGTCGTCCATCGCGTTCCACACCGCGAAGGTGGCCCAGGAGCAGGGCGCCGAGGTCATCCTCACCGCCTTCCCCCGCCCCACGCTCACCGAGCGCATCGCCAAGAAGCTGCCGAAGCCGGCCAAGGTCATCGAGCTGGACGTGACCGACGGCGAGCACCTGGACCGGCTGGCCGGCCTGGTGCGCGAGGAGCTCGGCTCGCTGGACGGCGTCGTCCACTCCATCGGCTTCGCGCCGCAGGACGCGCTCGGCGGCAACTTCCTCAACACTCCCTTCGAGTCCGTCGCCACCGCGATGCACGTCTCGGCGTTCTCCCTGAAGTCGCTGGCCATGGCGTGCAAGCCGCTGATGAGCGACGGCGGCTCGATCGTCGGCCTCACCTTCGACGCCCAGTACGCCTGGCCGCAGTACGACTGGATGGGCCCGGCCAAGGCCGCGCTGGAGGCCACCTCCCGCTACCTCGCCCGCGACCTGGGCAAGGACGGGCTGCGCTGCAACCTGGTCTCGGCCGGTCCGCTGCGCTCCATGGCCGCCAAGTCCATTCCGGGCTTCTCGGAGCTGGCCGACGTCTGGAACCACCGCTCCCCGCTCACCTGGGACATGAACGACCCGGAGCCGGCCGGCCGCGGCGTCGTGGCGCTGCTCTCCGACTTCTTCCCGAAGACGACGGGCGAGATCATCCACGTCGACGGCGGCGTGCACATGATGGGCGCCTGACCGCGCGCCACCCCCGCTGAACGGCCCCCGGCCGCGCCACCCCTCCCGACAGCCCGGAGGCGGTGGCGCGGCCGGGGGCCGTCGCGGTCCCGCGGCCTCCGCCGCCGCTCCGGTCGAGAAGTCGCCCGATCCCCCGCAGAATGGGGTGGAACCGGACTTCTTGTCAGGCTGCGGGAGGGAGAGAGCCGTGCGCCCCACGCACCGCCGGACCCGTCTCCTGCCGGCCGCCGCGGCCGCCGTCGCCGCCCTCGCCGTACCGCTGGGGGTGCACGCGGCCACGGGGGCCGACTCCGGTGCGGGGGCCGCACCCCCGGAGCCCGAACCGGCCGGCTCCGAGTGCCGCACGTCCGTCGACGGCTCCCGCGTCGTCGCGTACTGCCACAACCCCTACCCGTCCACCGACCTGGTCCGGCTGCACACCGAGTGCGACCGGTGGTGGGACGTGGACGCGGACGGCGCGGCGGTCGCGGTGGAGCCCGGCCGGACCGTACGGCTGGAGGACCGCTGCTGGAAGGAGGTGGCGACCGCCTGGGTCAGCCACCGCCCGGCCCCGCTGTGAACGGCGCGCGAGCGCTGGGGCCCGTCCGCCCCCTCCCGCCGTCGACCGCGGGGCGGCCGCGTCCGCGACCCGGCGGGACGGTCCGCCTACCCCCGGTCCACCAGGCAGCTCAGCGCGTGCGCCGCCGCCTCGGCCGCCGCCGTCTCCGGGTCCTCGGCGCGGATCGCCTCGACGAGGCGCGCGTGGTCCATGTGGTTCTCCGGTCGCAGCTCAGGGCCCACGTCGCCGCGCAGGTAGTCGCGCAGCAGGTCGCCGAGGTCCGCGTACAGCTCGGTCAGGACGTCGTTGTGCGAGGCGGCCACCACCGCAAGGTGCAGCGTGGCGTCGGCCGCGACGAACGCCTCCGCGTCGCCCGAGGCCCAGGCGTCCTCGCGGCGCGCCATCAGCACGTCCAACTGCCGCAGGTCCCGCTCGGTGCGCCGGACGGCCGCCAACCGCGCCGCCGACGACTCCAGCGTCGACCGCAGCTCCGCGATGTGGCGGGGGTCGGCCGCCGCGAACCGCCGGTGCATCACCCCGGCCAACTCGCTCGTGGCGATCACATAGGTGCCCGACCCCTGCCGGATGTCGAGGAGCCCGTTGTGGGCCAGGGCCCGTACCGCCTCGCGGACGGTGTTGCGGGCCACGCCCAACTGTTCGACGAGCTCGGGCTCGGTCGGAATCCGCGCGCCGACCGGCCACTCGCCCGAGGTGATCTGGTTCCTCAACTGGGCGATCACCTGGTCGGCGAGGGCCGAACGCCGTGGGGACGTCAGCGCCATGGTGCTCCTTGCTCGGGGGGCCGGGGGAGGGGCGTGCGGTCCGGATTCTCCCAGGGGCGGCAGGGTGCGCGCGCGGCGCCGCGAGGTCCGCGCCCGGACCGCGAACGACGCATTGGACAGGAAATCATCCCATGATTCTATGATGGCCCCATGCCGCACGACGAGACCCGGACACCGACCCGGAAGCGAGGCGCCGCCGCGCGCACCCCCCACGACCCCCGCACCCCCGCGCTCCCCGGAGCGCCCGGGGCCCCGGCGCCCTGGCTGCTGCGCCTCGTCGCCGCGGGGCTCGTCCTGGCCGCCCTGAACCTCCGCCCCGCCATCACCAGCCTCGGCCCCCTCCTCGAAGAGGTCCGCGAGGGGCTGCGCATGAGCGGCAGCGTCGCCGGCGTCCTCACCTCCGTACCGCCGATCTGCTTCGCGGTCTTCGGCGTGATGGCGCCGCGCCTGGCCCGCCGCTTCGGCGCGGGCGCCGTCGTCTGCGCGGGCATGGCGGCCATCGCGACCGGCCTGGCGGTCCGCCCGTACGTCGGTTCCACCGCCGGGTTCCTGGCGGTCAGCGCCCTGGCCCTGATGGGCATCGCCGTCAGCAACGTCCTCATGCCGGTGATCGTCAAGCGCTGGTTCCCCGACCGCGTCGGCACCATGACCGGCCTCTACTCCATGGCCCTGGCCCTCGGCACCTCCCTCGCCGCCGCCGTCACCGTCCCGCTCACCGGCGCCCTCGGCGGCGCCTGGCAGTCCGGGCTGGCGATCTGGGCCGTCCCGGCCGCCGTCGCCGTCCTGCCCTGGGTCGTCCTCGTCCGCGACCGCACCCCCGCCCCCGAGCGGCCCGACGCCCGGCCCGCCGGAACGCGGGCGTTCCGGCTCACCCGCAGCCCGATCGCCTGGGGACTGGCCTGTTTCTTCGGGCTCCAGGCCACCGCCGCCTACATCACCATGGGCTGGATGCCGCAGATCTTCCGCGACGCCGGGGTCCCGGCCGGCACGGCGGGCGTCCTGCTCGCCGTCACCATGGCGATGGGCGTCCCGCTCGCCTTCGTCATCCCCCGCGTCGCCTCCCGGCTCACGCACCAGGGCCCCATCGTCGTCGTCCTCGGCCTCTGCGGCCTGACCGGCTACGCCGGCCTCTACCTCGCCCCCGCCGGCGGGGCCTGGGCCTGGGCCCTGCTCCTCGGGGTGGCCAACTGCGCCTTCCCGCTCGCCCTCACCATGATCGGGATGCGGGCGCGGACCGGAGCGGGCGTGGTCCGGCTGTCCGCCTTCGCCCAGTCCGCCGGCTACCTGCTCTCGATCCCCGGCCCGCTGCTCGTGGGCGTGCTCCACGACCGCAGCGGCGGCTGGGGGCTGCCGATCGCCCTGATGGCGGGCCTCATGGTGCCGCAGATGGCGGCCGGCATCCTCGCCGGCCGGGACCGGACGATCGAGGACGAGAGCTGAGATGCGAGACTGGCCCCATGCCTGTGCTCGATCCGCACCCCCAGAACGGTCAGAAGAAGCTCCTCCTCGTGCTGGGGGCGATGCTCCTGGTGACCGTGGTCATCGGCGTGATCGCCTCCATCGCTGCTCCCTGAGCCGTACGGCCGCTTCCTGAGCCGTACGGCCGCTCCTGAGCCGTGTACGGGGCGTCTCTGAGCCGTTCCGCCGCCTCCTGGGCCTGCTCCGACGCCCGGTGGATGGTGGGGCTTTCCCCACCACCCCTAGGGGGCCAGGACCAGGGTGAAGTGGGTGGCCCGCCGGATGGGGCCGGCCCCGCGCGTTCCGTAGGTTCTTGGGTGACGACCCGACGACCCACGGAGGCGCACATGCCGCTCCCCAGCCCCACCAGGCCCTCCCGGCCGCCGCGGGGCGGTGCCGGGGCCCGGCTGCCCTGGTGGGGCCTCGCGCTGCCCGCCGTCGCGTTCGCCGTGCTCCTCACGGTGATCAGCGGCTCCGGCCGGGCGCAGGCCGCCCCCGCCGACCCCGCGTTCGGACGGCTGATCGAGCGCACCCTGCTCTTGCTGGCCCGCTGAGGCGGCAGGCCCCGGACCAGCGCCCCGACCGTTCGGACAGGCCCGTCAACACCCTGCGCCCCAGGTCGCGTTTCGTGCGAAGCTGAGACGCATGAGCGTCGAGACACCTCGCAGGATCGTCCTTCTCCGGCACGCCAAGGCGGAATGGTCGCAGGCCTCCGACCACGAGCGCCCGCTGGCCGAACGCGGCCGCAAGGAAGCGCCCGTGGCCGGCCGCAGGCTCGCCGACTCCGACATCGATGTCGATCTGGCCCTCTGCTCCAGCGCCGTCAGGACGCGGGAGACCTGGAAGCTGGCGGTCCACGAGTTCGCCCAGCGCCCCCGGACCGTCTACGAGGAGCGGCTGTACGAGGCCTCCCTCGGCGACCTGATCGCCCTGTTCAACGAGACCCCGGACGAGGTCCGCACCCTCCTGGTCATCGGCCACAACCCCGGAATGCACGCGGCCGCCGACGCCCTCTCCGGGTCGGCCGAGGGCGACACCCTGGCCCGGATGACCAGGGACGGCTTCCCCACGGCGGCCTACGCCGTGGTGGAGTTCCCCGGCTCCTGGAAGAGCGTCGAGCACGGGGCCGGCCGGCTCACGGAGTACTGGACGCCGAACGACTGAGCGGGAGAGCGGGGGAGCGGGGAGCGGCAGCGGTTCCGCCCCTCTTGCGCCCGGCCCCGCTCATACCCGGTCGGCCCGTGCCCGGCCTGACCCGTGCCCGGTCGGCCCCGCCCGCCCCCGGTCCCGGCGCCTCCACGGCGCCGGGACCTGTCCTCCGTACGCCCCCGCCCACCGGGCAGCGGCGAGGCCCCGCTCGCTCCGCGGGCGGGGCTCAGTCGACGAGGCCGTCCGCCGCCTCGACCTCTTCGCGGGTGATGCCGAGCAGGTAGAGCACGGTGTCCAGGAACGGCACGTTCACCGCGGTGTGCGCCGCCTCGCGGACCACCGGCTTGGCGTTGAACGCGACCCCGAGCCCGGCGGTGTTCAACATGTCGAGGTCGTTCGCCCCGTCCCCGATGGCCACCGTCTGCGCCAGCGGCACCCCCGCCTGCTCCGCGAAGCTGCGCAGCAGCCGCGCCTTGCCCGCCCGGTCCACCACGTCGCCGACGACCCGACCGGTGAGCTTGCCGTCCACCACCTCCAGGGTGTTGGCCGAGGCGAAGTCGAGGCCGAGACGTTCCTTCAGGTCGTCGGTGACCTGGGTGAAACCGCCGGAGACGACGCCCACCTGGTAGCCGAGCCGCTTCAGCGTACGGATCAGGGTGCGCGCGCCGGGAGTGAGCCGCACCTCGGCGCGGACCTTGTCCACCACCGAGGCGTCCAGCCCCGCCAGCAGCGCCACCCGCGCGTGCAGCGACTGCTCGAAGTCCAGCTCGCCGCGCATCGCCCGCTCGGTCACCTCGGCGACCTCGTCCTCGCAGCCCGCGTGCGCCGCGAAGAGCTCGATCACCTCGTCCTGGATCAGCGTGGAGTCGACGTCCATGACGACCAGGCGCTGGGCCCGGCGGCTCAGCCCGGCCGAGACCACCGCGACGTCCACCCCGATCTGCGCGGCCCCGGTCGCCAGCGCGGTCCGCAGCTCCGCCGTCCCGGTCCCCGAGACCGCGAACTCCACCGCGGTGACCGGGTACTTCGCCAGCCGGAAGACGCGGTCGATGTTCCCGCCGGTCGCGGTGATCGTCGCCGCTATGGCGGCGGTCGACTCGGCCGTGAGCGGGTGCCCCAGCACGGTCACGTGGGAGCGCCCGTCACCGCGGGGCCGGTTGTCGCCGATGCCCGAGATGATCTCGGCCTGGAGCTTCAGGGAGTCGGCCCAGCTGTGCACGGTCGCCCGCAGGTCGCCCTCGCTGGTGCCGCCCGCCGTGGGCGTGGTGACCAGGGCGCACAGCACGATGCGGCCCCGAGTGACGACCTGCTCGATGTCCACGACGTCCACCGCGTACGCGGCGAGCGTGTCGAAGAGCCCGGCGGTGATGCCGGGGCGGTCCTTGCCGAAGATCTTGACGAGGAGGGTGGGGGCGTCACCGCCCGGCGGGGGCCCGTCACCGGTCCGGCCTGCCTGACGGGGCTCAGGGGACTCAGGAGACGAGGGGGACTGAGGTGGCTGAGATGCGCTCATGGTGCTCCCACCGTATCGGTCCCTCCGCCCTCCCCGGCCGCCCGTCCCGAGTGCCGGACGGGGACCCGAGGGGCCCGGCGCTCGATCTCGGCGGGGCCGGGCGTCCGGTATCGGCCAGCCGTCCGCCCCGGCACCGACCGGGGGCGTACGCCCGCGCATTCCGTACGGTCGGGCCCCGGCCTGCGCAGGGGTGCCGGGCGCGTACGGTGACGGCCCGCGCGGGGCGCACACGCGGTCGGGGGTCTGGCCGGTAGTCGTCTTGCACCTGATCCCACCGGCCGCCCGATATGCATCGGAAAGATGTCATCCGGCCTTCTCCGGGTGGTGAACGGCCCTTCATGGGCACTTCTCCCGTTAGCCACCCGTCCGTCTGCCGCGCGGCGGCGTCCCGGCGCGCATCCGCGCGTTCTCCCCGCTCGCCCGGCTTTCCGTTCGGGGACCGGTCCTGGAATAGTTCCCCACGATGTTCAGCATCCCTGGACTCCCTACGACGGGGGGTGGCTCGGGGGACGACTAGTGGGGCGCGGAGTGCCGGAACTCGTACTGGAATTGAATGGCAACACCTGGACGCTCGATCCGTCCAGGCCGTACACCCTCGGACGTGATCCGCAGGGCGACCTGACGATCGACGACGCCAGGGTGTCGTGGCGGCACGCCACGATCAGTTGGGGCGGCAGCGGGTGGTTCATCGAGGACCACGGCAGCACCAACGGCACCTACGACCAGGGTAGGCGGGTCCAACGGGCGGAGGTCGGCCCCGGCACCGTGCTGCACCTGGGCAACGCCACCGACGGGCCCCGCCTCAGCCTCACCGCCGCGGTGGGCGCGGGCGGCGGGGCGGTCGGCGCACAGCCGCAAGGGGGCCAGGGGGACTGGGCCGGGCAGCAGCAGCCGGCGCAGCAGGCCCCCGCCCCCCAGCAGGGCTGGCAGCAGCCGCCCGCCCAGCAGCCGCCCGCCCAGCAGCCGCCCGCCCCGCAGCAGGCGCCCCAGCAGCAGGCTCCGCACCAGCAGATCCCGCACCAGCAGGGCCTGCACCAGCAGGGACCGCACCAGCAGGGACCGCAGCAGCAGGGCCCGGCGCATCCGGCGGGGCCGGGGCAGGGCGGCGCGGCGGGGGCGCCGTCGGTCTACGGCGACCGCAGCCCGACCACGTTCCACCAGCTCGCCCTCGGCCGGGTCATGCGCATCGGTCGAGCGCTCGACAACGAGCTGGTCGTCTCCGACCTCCAGGTCTCCCGCCACCACGCCGAGTTCCGCGCGACGCCCGACGGCCGCTTCGAACTCCGCGACCTGGGCTCGCACAACGGCACGTACGTCAACGGCCAGCCGCTGAACAAGTCCGGGTCCGCGCTCATCGGCCCGAACGACATCGTCGGCGTCGGCCACTCGACGTTCCGGCTGGTCGGGGACCGGCTGGAAGAGTTCGTCGACACCGGTGAGGTCTCCTTCTCCGCCCGCCACCTCACGGTGACGGTCGACGGCGGCAAGCAGATCCTCAAGGACGTCTCCTTCGGCGTCCCGGAGAAGTCGCTGATCGCGGTCATCGGCCCGTCCGGTTCCGGCAAGTCCACCCTGCTCAAGGCACTGACCGGTTACCGGCCCGCCGACCAGGGCGACGTCCTCTACGACAACCGGAACCTGTACAAGCAGTTCGCCGAGCTGCGCCAGCGCATCGGGCTGGTCCCGCAGGACGACATCCTGCACAAGGAGCTCACGGTCGCCAAGGCCCTCAAGTACGCGGCCAAGCTCCGCTTCCCCGCGGACACCACCGAGGCCGAGCGCCAGGCCCGGATCACCGAGGTCCTCGCCGAGCTGAAGCTCGACATCCACAAGGACAAGAAGATCACCTCGCTCTCCGGCGGCCAGCGCAAGCGCGTCTCGGTCGCCCTGGAGCTGCTCACCAAGCCCTCGCTGATCTTCCTGGACGAGCCGACCTCCGGCCTCGATCCGGGCATGGACCGCGACGTGATGCAGTTGCTGCGCGGTCTGGCCGACGACGGCCGCACGGTGCTGGTGGTCACGCACTCGGTGGCCGAGCTGGCCATCTGCGACAAGCTCCTGGTGATGGCGCCGGGCGGGGCCGTCGCCTACTTCGGCCCGCCGGACGAGGCGCTGAACTTCTTCGGCTACACGAGCTGGGCCGATGTCTTCTCCGCGTTCGAGAACTACCGGGACTACGACTGGGCCGGCCGCTGGCGGGGCTCGCAGCACTACCAGATGTACGCCGCCGACATCGACGCCGTCGCGGCCCAGCCCGTCCACATGCCGCCCCCGCAGCAGATGCGCCCGCCGAAGCCGCAGGGCTGGACGGCCCAGTTGTGGACGCTGATACGGCGCTACGTCTCGGTCATCGCCTCCGACAAGGGCTTCATGGGGCTGATGGTGATCCTGCCCGCCGTGCTCGGCGTGGTCAGCGTGGTCATCCCCGCCGACTTCGGCCTGGCCGAGCCCACCCCGCCGACCCGGTTCAACGGCAAGGCCGGAACGATCATGCTGATCCTCGCGGTCGGCATGTGCTTCTCCGGCGCGGCCAACTCCGTACGAGAACTGATCAAGGAACGGGTCATCTACGAACGGGAACGGGCCACCGGCCTGTCCCGCTCCGCCTACCTCATGTCGAAGGTGATCGTCCTCGGCGTGATCACCGCTCTCCAGGGCGTCATCATCTGCGGCATCGGCTTCGCCACCCGCGAGCTGCCGGACGAGGGCCTGCTCATGCCGCCGGCCGTCGAGATCTGCCTCTCCATCATCGCGCTGGGCTTCACGTCGATGATGGTCGGCCTGGTCATCTCCTCGCTGGTGAAGACGGCCGAGAAGACGATGCCGCTGCTGGTCATGTTCGCGATCATCCAGGTCGTCTTCACCGGCGTGCTCTTCCAGGTGTACGGATCGCCCGGCCTGGAGCAGTTCGCCTGGCTGATGCCGTCCCGCTGGGCGATCGCCGCCGCGGGCACCACCCTGGACCTGGCGCACCTGATGCCGCCGTGGGACCCGAAGAACCCGACGGACCTCGACCCGCTGTGGGAGCACACCGCGGGCCAGTGGGGGATCAACATCGCCGTGCTGGTCGCGATCGGCCTGGTCTGCGGCGTCGCGGTCGCGCGCCTGCTGCGCCGCCACGAGCCCGAGGTCATGCGGAAGTAACGCGTCCGCGATCGATCACGCCGGAAGGGTCGGCGCCCGCTCGGGCGCCGACCCTTCCGGCGTGGTGCCGATCCGTCCCGGACGGATCAGTACGCGCTGTCGACGTTGTCCATGGAGCCGTAGCGGTCGGCCGCGTAGTTGCAGGCGGCGACGATGTTGGCGACCGGGTCGTACAGGTCCTTCTTGGTGCCCGCCACGTGGTAGCGCTCGAAGGTCGGCTGGATCACCTGGAGCAGGCCCTTGGAGGGGATGCCGTTGCGGGCGTTGATGTCCCAGTTGTTGATGGCCCACCGGTTGCCGCTGGACTCACGCATGATGTTGCGGTGAATCCCGCTGTACGAACCCGGTATGCCTTCCTTCTTCATGATCGACATGGCCTCGCGGATCCAGCCGTCCAGGTTGTTGGCGTAGACGGGCTTGCGCGGCGTGGAGCGGTTGGCGGCCTCGGTTCCGCGCTTCTTCGCGTCGGCGGCGGCCTTGGCCTTCGCCTTCGCGTCCGCGGCGGCCTTCGCCTTGGCGGCGGCCTTGGCCTTGGCGGCGTCGGCGGCCTTCACCAACTGCTCGGCGGTGGCGTGCTGCTCGATCATGCTGTTCTGCACGGTCTTGGCCTGTGCAGATCCTGCGGCGGCGGTGAAGGCCACGGGAGCAGCGGCTGCTGCTGCCTGCGGGGCAATCTCGGCCTCGGCGTTCGACGGGACGAGCGAGAAGGTCAGGGCGGCGACGCCAAGGGCCGACACACCGGCCACGGAGATCTTCTGGACCTTGTTCAGACGACGGAGACGGCTGGGAATGCGAGTCGCGGACATGCAGAGCTACCTCTTCGAATGCGCAGGTGTCCTCACGGAGGACGAGACGGGAGCGAGGGTTCGCATCTCCGTCGGGGACGTTGCAATTCTTAGCGGCGGCAAAATGCCCTGGCAAAGGTGTGACGTACGAAGACGCGTAGTGGAACAGGGTCCCGTTCGTCCGAAATAACCCCTGGCCATGCCCACCCAAATCGCCCTTATGGGCCCACTAGGTGCGTTCGTACGTGACCTGGGTCCTATGCGCGGGCTCACATGGGCGGGGGTGCCGCCTCACTGATCGTTGCTCCAGCAATGCGGAATGTGACCTTCCGGCCTGGTCGCGTCCCCGGTCGCGCGAGGCAGCCGCCCCGGAGGCCCGCCGCCCGCTGCCGCCCCGTGCCGCCGCCCGCCGGGCCCTGCCCCGCAGTCCCGCCCCCTGCCGCCCCGCGCCGCGAACGCCGCCGCCCGCCGGGCCCCGCCCCGGAGACCCGCCCCCCCCGCTGCAGCCCCGGAGGCCCGCCCCCCTCCCGCCCCGCGCCGCGAAAGCCGTCGCCCGCCCCCCCGGACGCCCGCCCCCCCCGGACGCCCGCCCCCCCGGACGCCCGCCCCCCCGGACGCCCGCAGCCCCGCCCTCGCCCCCGCCCCCGCCCGTGGTCCTACGCCCTCCGGCCGAGGCGGGCCCCGCCCGCGGCCCGAGCTCCCGCCCGTCCACCCCCGCCCACAGCCCGATACGGAGCCCCGGCCCCGCCGGTACGGTGATCCCATGAGTCACCGCCCCCCGTCGGGCCTCGCCGCGGTGAGTGCCGCACTGCTCGCCATGAGCCGCCACCTCGACGTGGGCGACGTCCTGAAGACGATCGTCACCTCGGCCCGCGAACTGCTCGACGCCAAGTACGCTGCCCTGGGCGTCCCGGACGACCACGGCGGCTTCGCCCAGTTCGTGGTCGACGGAGTCAGCGACGAGCAGTGGAAGGCCATCGGCCCGCTGCCCCGGCAGCACGGCATCCTCGCCGCGATGCTGCACCAGGCGAAGCCCCAGCGCCTCGCCGACGTCCGCGAGGACCCCCGCTTCGAGGGCTGGCCCGACGCCCACCCCGACATGTCCGACTTCCTCGGCGTGCCCATCACGGACGGCGACGAGATCATCGGCGCCCTGTTCCTCGCCGACAAGCAGTGCCCCAAGCCCGACGGCGGCTGCGGCTTCACCGCCGAGGACGAGGAACTCCTCTCCACGCTCGCCCAGCACGCGGCCATCGCCCTGACCAACGCCCGCCTCTACGAGCGCAGCCGTGAGCTGACCATCGCCGAGGAGCGCTCCCGCCTCGCCCACGAGCTGCACGACGCGGTCAGCCAGAAGCTGTTCTCCCTCCGCCTCACCGCCCAGGCCGCCGCCGCCCTCGTCGACCGCGACCCGGCCCGCGCCAAGGGCGAGCTCCAGCAGGTCGCCGCCCTCGCGGCGGAGGCGGTCGACGAGCTGCGGGCCGCCGTCGTGGAACTGCGTCCCGCCGCCCTCGACGAGGACGGGCTCATCGCCACCCTCCGCACCCAGGTCCAGGTCCTGGACCGGGCCCACCACGCCGAGGTCGCCTTCGAGAGCCACGGCGTACGGACCCTGCCGGCCGCCCAGGAGGAAGCCCTCCTCCGGGTCGCCCAGGAGGCCCTGCACAACGCGCTGCGCCACTCCGGCGCCCGGCGCGTCACCGTCACCCTGACCCGGCGCGGCCCCGCGACCGTCCTGCGCGTCACCGACGACGGCCGGGGCTTCGACCCCGCCACCGTCCGGCGGGCGGGCCGCCACCTCGGCCTCGTCTCCATGCGCCACCGGGCGAGCAGCGTCGGCGGCCGGCTCGCCGTCGCCTCGGAGCCCGGCAAGGGCGCCACGATCGAGATGGAGGTCCCCGGTGGCTGACAAGACCATCAGGGTGCTGCTGGTCGACGACCACCAGGTGGTCCGCCGCGGACTGCGCACCTTCCTGGAGGTCCAGGAGGACATCGAGGTCGTCGGGGAGGCGTCCGACGGCGCGGAAGGCGTGGAACGCAGCGAGGAGCTGCGCCCCGACGTGGTCCTCATGGACGTCAAGATGCCGGGGACCGACGGCATCGAGGCCCT
The DNA here is from genome assembly GCF_055588985.1 of Streptomyces sp. NPDC041970. Lineage (NCBI taxonomy): Bacteria > Bacillati > Actinomycetota > Actinomycetes > Kitasatosporales > Streptomycetaceae > Streptomyces > Streptomyces sp. NPDC041970. The sequence goes on along the minus strand of NZ_JBVJCD010000064.1, from coordinate 8,033 downwards.
GCGCCGGCTCCGCGAGCTGGACAACCCCGCCAAGGTCCTCATCGTCACCAGCTTCACCGAGCAGCGCACGGTGGTCCCCGCCCTGCGCGCCGGAGCCTCCGGCTACGTCTACAAGGACGTCGACCCGGACGCCCTGGCCGGGGCGATCCGCTCGGTGCACGCCGGCCACGTCCTGCTCCAGTCGGAAGTCGCCGGCGCCCTGCTCGCCCAGGACGACGCCGGCGGCGGAACCGGCCGGGGCGGCACCCTGACCGAACGGGAGCGCGAAGTCCTCGGCCTCATCGCCGACGGGCGCTCCAACCGCGAGATCGCCCGCGCGCTCGTCCTCTCGGAGAAAACGGTCAAGACCCACGTGTCGAACATCCTGATGAAGCTCGACCTGGCCGACCGCACCCAGGCCGCGCTGTGGGCGGTACGCAACGGAGCCGCGGGCTGACCGCGCGAACCGTACGCCGGACGCCCCCAGGGCCGCCCGGCGTCCGCTGAGCCCCCCGTCCGGCCGCGGGCTGACCGCGCATACAGGGCGCCGGACGCCCCCCCAGGGCCGCCCGGCGTCCGCGGGCCCCGGCTACCGCCGGACCTCCCCGCCCTCCACGTACGCGTTGTACGCCGCCACCTGCGCCCGCCGGGCCACCCGCTCCACCGGCCGCAGCGCCTCCCCCCGCGCCGCGATCTCCGACGCGCTCACCGCGCCGCCGGGCCCCCTCTCGTACGCCACCGAGACCAGCAGCCCCACGCGCTGGGCCAGCTCCAGCACCCGCACCGCCCGCGGCGGGTACCCCGGCGCCAGCACCTCGCGCCCCCGCTCCGCCCGCGCCCGGTACGCGTCCACCGCCGCCTCGGCCACCGGCCCGGAGCCCGCCACGTCCAACCGCGCCAGCGCCGCCGTCGCGTCCCGCAACGCCTCCGCCAGCTCCCGCTCCGCCTCGCCCAGCGAGGGCACGTCCGCCGGCGGCGCCTCCCGCACCGGCAGCACCCGCCACACCACCTCGACGTGCAGATCCCCGGCCGGCCCCGCCTCGCCGACCTCCGGCACCAGCCCGTACGGCGCCCCGAACGCGATCACCGCCTCCCGCGCCTCCAACGCCCGCGCGTTGAAGTCGGGCGGCCCGCTCAACCCCAGCGGATGCCCCGGCGCGGGCAGCGCCACCCGGAACCCGGTCGCCCCCAGCACCCGCAGCCGGCCGAGCGCCAGCGTGAGCCCGACCGGCCCCGCCTCGCCCGGCAACCCCTCGACGCGGTGCACCGCGTCCTGTCCGACGATCGCGACGGCGGCCTCGTCCGGCGAGACGAGACCGGCCAGCAGCGCGTTCCCCCAGGCGGCCAACAACCCTGAACGTGGTTCGACAAGCATGACGACAGCCTAGGGAACGGACCTCACGCCGGAAGCACTCGCACGGTGGCGTAGGTTTTCCCTGGGAGCCGTGCCCACCGGCACGCGACGATCGACGAGACTGCATGGGGAGACGACGCGCTCATGAGCGATGTACTGGAGCTGGTGGACGTATCCGTGGTCCGCGACGGACGCGCTCTGGTGGACGACGTCTCCTGGTCGGTCAAGGAGGGGGAGCGCTGGGTCATCCTCGGTCCCAACGGCGCGGGCAAGACGACCCTCCTCAACCTCGCCTCCAGCTACCTCTACCCCAGCAGGGGCACCGCCACGATCCTCGGCTCGCGCCTGGGCGGCGTCGGCTCCGACGTCTTCGAGCTGCGCCCCCGCATCGGCATGGCGGGCGTGGCGATGGCCGACAAGCTCCCCAAGCGCCAGACCGTCCTGCAGACGGTCCTCACCGCCGCCTACGGCATGACCGCCACCTGGCACGAGGACTACGAGGCCGTCGACGAGGAGCGCGCCCGCGCCTTCCTCGACCGCCTCGGGATGAGCGAGTACCTCGACCGCAGGTTCGGCACCCTCTCCGAGGGCGAGCGCAAGCGCACCCTGATCGCCCGCGCCATGATGACCGACCCCGAGCTGCTGCTCCTCGACGAGCCCGCCGCCGGGCTCGACCTCGGCGGCCGCGAGGACCTCGTCCGCCGTCTCGGCCGCCTCGCCCGCGACCCGTACGCCCCCTCCATGATCATGGTCACCCACCATGTCGAGGAGATCGCCCCCGGCTTCACCCACGTCCTGATGATCCGCCAGGGCAGGATCCTCGCGGCCGGTCCGATGGAGACCGAGCTCAGCTCCCGCAACCTCTCCCTCTGCTTCGGCCTCCCGCTGATCGTCGAGCGCACCGGCGACCGCTACACCGCCCACGGCCTGCCGCTCTCCTGAACGGGCGCCGCTCCCGGCCCCGCCGAGGCCCCGTCGCCCCGATCCACGGCCCCCGCGCGGCAGTTGGGCCCCGTGCGCCCTGTCGGTGACGGTCCGACGGTCCTACGATGACCATGTGGACATCGACGCGTGGGTGTGGTGGCTGATCGGCGCGGTGGGACTGGGCATTCCCCTCGTCCTGACCGCGATGCCCGAATTCGGGATGTTCGCCGTCGGGGCGGTGGCCGCATCGGCCGTCGCCGCCCTCGGCGGCGGAATCGTCGCGCAGGTGCTGGTCTTCGTCGTGGTCTCGGTCGCGCTGGTCGCCGTCGTGCGCCCGATCGCCGCGAGACACCGGGGGTCCCGGACCGGCCATGCCAGCGGCATCGACGCGCTGAAAGGCCGTCAGGCGGTCGTCCTGGAACGGGTCGACGGCTCCGGCGGCCGCATCAAGCTCGCCGGCGAGGTCTGGTCCGCCCGCTCGCTCGACGAGAGCCAGGTCTTCGAACCAGGCAGCCGGGTCGATGTCGTGGACATCGACGGAGCGACGGCCGTCGTCATGTGAGCGAACCGCGTACGAGGCGGGCCGAGGTCTGCCAGACTCGAAGTCGATCATGCCGATCATCGTGGGAACCCGACCCGGACCCCACAGATCCCCATGACGACCGCCGTGGGACCCCACGGCACAACCGAACCCGATCACCGCGATCCGTCGGCAACCGAAGGGCACGAGAGACACGATGCAACCGATCATCATCGTCCTGATCATTCTGGTGGTGCTCGTCTTCATCGCCCTGATCAAGACGATCCAGGTCATCCCGCAGGCCAGTGCCGCCATCGTGGAGCGGTTCGGCCGCTACACCCGCACCCTGAACGCGGGCCTGAACATCGTCGTCCCGTTCATCGACTCGATCCGCAACCGGATCGACCTCCGCGAACAGGTCGTGCCCTTCCCGCCGCAGCCCGTCATCACCCAGGACAACCTGGTCGTCAACATCGACACCGTCATCTACTACCAGGTGACCGACGCCCGCGCCGCGACCTACGAAGTCGCCAGCTACATCCAGGCGATCGAGCAGCTCACCGTCACCACCCTCCGCAACATCATCGGAGGCATGGACCTGGAGCGCACCCTCACCTCCCGCGAGGAGATCAACGCCGCCCTGCGCGGAGTCCTCGACGAGGCGACCGGCAAGTGGGGCATCCGCGTCAACCGCGTCGAGCTGAAGGCGATCGAGCCGCCGACCTCCATCCAGGACTCGATGGAGAAGCAGATGCGCGCCGACCGCGACAAGCGCGCCGCGATCCTCACCGCCGAGGGCATCCGGCAGTCCCAGATCCTCACCGCCGAGGGCGAGAAGCAGTCCGCGATCCTGCGCGCCGAGGGCGAGTCCAAGGCCGCCGCCCTGCGCGCCGAGGGCGAGGCCCAGGCCGTCCGCACGGTCTTCGAGGCCATCCACGCCGGAGACCCGGACCAGAAGCTCCTCTCGTACCAGTACCTCCAGATGCTCCCGAAGATCGCCGAGGGCGACGCCAACAAGCTCTGGATCGTCCCCAGCGAGATCGGCGACGCCCTCAAGGGCCTCAGCGGGGCCTTCGGGAACTTCGGCGGCGGCGGCGCGTCCGGCTTCAACGCCGGCGGCAACGGCGGCAACCCCGGCTCCTCAGCGGTGGAGCGACGCGAGGAACCCCCGGTCTCCTGACCCCGGAGCTCCGTCGTGCATGATCGGTGAGGCCCCTCGACCTTCGCGGCGGGGAGGCTTCACCGACCATCGAAGGAGATGGCCTTGTCCCTCTGGGAAATACTCGCGGTCTTCGCGGCCGGCGTCGGCGCGGGCACGATCAACACGATCGTCGGCTCGGGCACCCTGATCACCTTCCCCGTCCTGCTCGCCACCGGCCTCCCACCGGTCACCGCCACCGTGTCCAACGCCCTCGGCCTGATCCCCGGCTCCATCAGCGGGGCCATCGGCTACCGCAAGGAGCTGGCGGAGCAGCGCCGACGCGTCCTGCGCCTGGGCGCCGGCGCGGCCATCGGCGGCGTCACCGGGGCGACCCTGCTGCTGGCCCTGCCCTCCACGGCCTTCGAGACCATCGTCCCGGTCCTGGTCGCCCTCGCCCTCGTCCTGGTGATCCTGCAACCCCGCATCAGCCGAGCCGTGCAGCGCCGCCGCGAACACACCGGCGTCCCCGCCCGCCCGGACGGCGGCCCGCTCCTGTTCACCGGCCTCATGCTCGCCAGCGTCTACGGCGGCTACTTCACCGCCGCCCAGGGGATCATCTACCTCTCCCTCATGGGGATGCTGCTCGACGACACCATGCAGCGCCTCAACGCCGTCAAGAACGTCCTGGCCGCCGTGGTCAACAGCGTCGCCGCGCTGTTCTTCCTCTTCGTCGCGGACTTCGACTGGACCGCCGTCGTCCTGATCGCGGTCGGCTCGGCCATCGGCGGCCAGATAGGGGCCAAGGTCGGCCGCCGCCTGAGCCCGAAAGTGCTGCGCGCCCTCATCGTCGCCGTCGGAACCGTGGCCATCGTCCAGTTGCTGCTCCGCTGACGCCGAAGGGCCCGCCCCCTCGGCGGGACGGGCCCTCGGACGTCTCGTACGGGTGCGCCGACGCTGCCGGCAGCCGTCCTACGCGGCCGTCGCCGCCCCGTCCAGCCACTCCGGGAGCGCCGCCCGGTCGCCGGCCCCCATCGCCAGCAGCATCGCCTCGGCGGGGGAGGGGACGAACGGCTGCTTCAGCAGCGGCATCCCCGCCTGCTCCGGCGTCCGGGCCGCCTTGCGGTGGTTGTCCTCGGCACAGGAGGCGACCGTGTTCAACCAGGTGTCCTGCCCGCCCTGGGCGCGCGGCACCACGTGGTCCACGGTGGACGCCCGCCGCCCGCAGTACGCGCACCGGTGCTGGTCCCGTATCAGCACGCCTCTCCTGGACCACGGGGCCTGTTGTCGGAACGGCACCCGGACGTACCGGCAGAGCCTGATCACCCGGGGCGCCGGGATGTCCACGGCGGCACCGCGCATACGCAGCTCGGGATGCGCCTGCTCGACGACGGCCTTGTCCGTCAGGATCAGGACCACAGCGCGGTTGAGCGTCACCGTCGACAGCGGCTCGAAGCTCGCGTTGAGGACCAGCGTGTCACGCATCCTGCCCACCTCCCGTGTGCCGCCCGCCCCCTGGCAGGCCCGGACCAACTCTGGCCGGGCAGACCGCGATGGACAACGAAATAAAAAATGCCCTGCTCTGGTCTCTCCAAGACCAGAGCAGGGCAAACGGCAGACGAACTAATCGCCGGCGGGGGCCTCGTACTCACCGATCAACTGGGCGCGCCCCAACGTGTGGAAGCGGAGGTTGAACCCGACCACCGCGGGTGAGGCGTCGCTGTCGACGCCGAGCTTCTCGACGTCCACCGCGTACACCGTGAACACATAGCGGTGGCTCTCCCCGGCCGGCGGCGCGGCGCCCCCGAACTCCTTGGACCCGTAGTCGTTACGGGCCTGGACGGCCGCGGCGGGCAGCCCGTCGAACGCTCCGCTGCCCGCGCCGGCGGGAAGTTCCGCCACCGACGCCGGGATGTCGAAGACCACCCAGTGCCAGAACCCGCTGCCCGTGGGGGCGTCCGGGTCGAAACACGTCACGGCGAAGCTCTTGGTCTCCGCGGGGAAGCCCTCCCACCGCAGGTGCGGCGACGTGTTCCCGGCCGCGAGCACCTGGGCGTCGCCCAGGGCGGCTCCCGGCGGGAGATCGTCGCTGACCACGGTGAACGCCGGAACCTCCGGGTGGAAGTCGTGCGGCAGCGGGGCCCTCTTCGGCTCGGTCACGTCTCGTACCTCTCCTGATCGGCTCGCAGGTCTTCGGCAGGTCTCCGCGTCCGACCTTAGAGCCAGTTGCGCTCTCCGCCGACCTGGGCGAGCCACTGGTTGAGGTAGGCCGCCCAGTCGGTCTGCCGGTAGTCCTGCAGCCCCACCTTGAACGCGCGGAAGGAGTCGCTGCCCTGGCTGAACAACCCCGGCTTCTTGTCCATCTCCAGGACGACGTCCATCTCGCGGTCGTCGGCGATGAACGACAGCTCGACCTGGTTCAGCCCCCGGTACTGCGCCGGCGGTACGAACTCGATCTCCTGGTAGAAGGGCAGCCGCTGACGGGTGCCGCGGATCTGCCCGCGCTCCATGTCGGCGCTGCGGAAGGTGAAGCCGAGCTGCCGGAAGGCGTCCAGGATGGCCTCTTGGGCCGGCAGCGGGTGCACGTTGATCGGGTCCAGGTCGCCGGAGTCCAGCGCGCGGGCGATCTCCAGCTCGGTGGTCACCCCGATGTTCATCCCGCGCAACTGCTGACCGCCGAACGTGGTGATCGGCGTCTCCCAGGGGATCTCCAGGCCGAAGGGCACCACGTGCACGGCGCCCGCCTGCACCTCGAACGCGCCGCCGAGCCGCACCTTGGTGAACTCGATGTCCTGCTTGGTCTCCTGGTCCCCGCCCTCGACCTCGACCCGCGCCTGCAGACCGACGGAGAGCCCCTCGATCTGCTGGGACACCGATCCGCCCTGGACGCGCACCTCGCCCTGGACGATCCCGCCGGGGACGACGTTCACCTCGGTGAGCTCCGTCTCCACCGACGCGCCGCCGGCGCCCAGGCTCGCGAGCAACCGCTTGAAGCCCATGTCCACTCCTTCTTGGTCCTGACCTCTGGACCTCTAGATACGAGCCATGACCGTAGCCGGTTCCCGTCCGCGCGATCCCAGTACCCTCGGTCGGCATGACGCACAGCCTGGACCGCGCCCCCCTCACGCGCGACTTCTTCGACCGCTCCGTACTGGAGGTGGCCCCCGACCTCCTCGGCCGCACCCTCGTCCGCCGCAGCCCGGCGGGCACGATCGAGCTGCGGCTGACCGAGGTGGAGGCGTACGCCGGCGAGGTGGACCCCGGCTCGCACGCGTTCCGGGGCCGCACTCCGCGCAACAGCGTGATGTTCGGCCCGCCCGGCCACACGTACGTGTACTTCACGTACGGGATGTGGCACTGCCTCAACCTGGTCTGCGGCCCCGAGGGGCGGGCGAGCGGGGTGCTGCTCCGGGCCGGCGAGATCAACGTCGGCGCCGGCCTGGCACGGGAGCGACGCCTTTCGGCCCGTAACGACAAGGAACTGGCCAAGGGTCCGGCCCGCCTCGCCACCGCGCTGGACGTCGACCGCGACCTGAACGGGAGCGACCTCTTCAGCGGTCCCACCGCGGCCCTGTCCGTCCTGCACGGCACGCCGCCGCCCCGTGACCAGGTGCGCAGCGGCCCTCGCACCGGCGTGGGCGGCGACGGCGCCCACCAGCCGTGGCGCTTCTGGATCGACGGGGATCCCACGGTGAGCCCCTACCGCGCCCATGCCCCGCGCCGCCGGGCGACCCGCAAGGCCACTTGACGCACCCCTCGGCGACGCCTAATGTGGTCCGAGCCGCTTGACACGGGTATCGCTGTCGGCGCGATCCATCGGATCGCACCGAGCCCACCCGAAGCAGCCAAAACCACTACGGACGACGCACCCTGACGGGTGTGTATTCGTCGTGCCTTCCATGCACTCGACAGTCTCGATTATGAGCTGTCCCGCATATCGGCTAACGTGGTGAACACGCCGAAAGGCAAAGGCCACTCCGCAGGCCACTGGAATTGAATTCGGACCGGAAACGGGACGAAAGGGAGTCTGGTAAAGTCGGAACCGCCGGAAAGGGAGAGCGCGAAAGCGCAGGATCTGGAAAGCATCCCGCTTCGACCGGGAATCGGACGCGAAAGAG
>NZ_JBVJCD010000063.1:0-32193 GCF_055588985.1 Streptomyces sp. NPDC041970 | reverse complement strand
AACGGCCGAATCCGGCGCGCGGCGCGTTCTACGCCGAGGTGATGTCCGAGCGGGAGGACGGCTGGCGCCCCCCCCCCACCCCCCCCCATCCCCTCCCCCCCCCCCCCCCCCCCCCCCCCCCCCCCCCCCCCCGCCCTCCCCCCCCCCCCCCCCCCCCCCCCCCCCCCCGGGGCGGGGGCGGGCCACCGGCGGCCCGCCCCCGCGTCGAGGGGCGTCTCACTGGGCCGCGGCGGTCCCGGAGGGCGTCTCGGCGGTCCGGTCCGGGGCCTGCCCGACGAAGTCCACGACCGTCCGCACGACGTCGGGGTCCCCGAGGATGCGGCGGTGCCCGAGGGTGCTCGTGAGGACGAGCCGCGCCCGGTCGCCGAACGCTCCGGCGAGCCGGCGCCCCTGGTCCACCCCGATCCGCGGGTCGTCCTCGTCGTGGACGACCAGGAGCGGGATGTCGAGGGCCTGGACGGCGTCCACCGCGGAGAACGGCCGCTGGTCGGCGGGCAGGTCGGGGAAGAGGTTCTCCCCGACGCGCTCGCGCAGCCGGGCCTTGAGCTGCGGGCGCAGCTTGACGGCGGAGCAGAACTCCTCGATCAGGTAGTCGAAGTCGCAGACCCCGCTGATGGTGGCGAGCCGCTTGGCCTTCACCCCGTGCGCCAGGGAGAAGATCGTCCCCAGGGCCCCGAGGGAGTGGGCGACCACTGCCTCGAACTCCCCATGCTGATCGTGCAGTTCGGTGATGATGCGGCGGTACTCCAGGATGGTGGTGCTGCGGCCGGTGGAGTCGCCGTGGCCGGGTGCGTCGAAGGTGACGACGCTGTGGCCGCGCTCCAGGAGCGGGGGGACGAAGTCGGCGAACCGCGACCCGCGCGACTGCCAGCCGTGCACCAGGAGCACCGGTCTCGCGCCGTCGCCCCACTGGTGGACCACCACGTCCTTGCCGTCGACCCTGAGCCGCTGGACGGCCGCGGTGCTGAACAGCTCGCGTTCGGCGGGCCGCATTCCGCTCCGGGCGAGCGGCATGTGGAACAGGGTGAACGCGCCCGCGCCCGCGAGCCGGCCCGAGAGGCGGGAGGCGGCGTTGAGCGCGGCGCTGGCGAGAGCCTCGGTGGGAACCATGCCCAGTACTCCTCGGTCGGCATCGGGACCGTGATATATTAGCACGAACGACCGTGCTTTTATAGGCAGCGTGTCCGCTGCGGCCCCCGAGGAGAACGCCATGTCGTCGACCATCTGGTTCACGCCGTGGAAGGCCGGCCCGGCGGGGGAGTCGGGGGCGGGCGACCGCGTGGCGGGCGGAGCCGTCGTGAGCGTCACCGAGTTCACCCCCCACCGCCCGTGGACCGCGCCGGGCGTCACCGTCGCCGGAATCGTGCTGCGGCAGTCCTGGCAGGACATCGAGGGCGCGGTCGGCCTCTGGCTGTGGGCCGACCCCGATCTCCTGCGCCCGCGGTCCGGCTCGGTCTCCGTATGGCGCGCGGAGCGTGACCTGCACGCCTTCGTGGCACGCCGGGACCACGGGCGCGTCGTGCGCTCCTACCGGGACCGGGGCGCCATGCGCACGACCACCTGGCGGACCGAGCGCTTCGACCTGGACGCCACACAGGAAGCGGCCCGCTCCCTGCTCTCGGGCCGCTCCGCCTGGCCCGCCTGACGGGCGGCCGACCGTACGCGGGACAGGCCGCTCCCCCTGGCGGCGGCCGACCGTACGCGCGAGAGGGCCTGGCCTCTCACACGCCGCCGCGCAACTCCCAGGCGTCGATGTCGCGGTAGCGGATCGTCCCCGGCCCGCGCCCGATGTTGCTCCCGACCAGATGGAGCCGGTGGGCCTCCCAGTCGCGGCCGGAGAACGCCGCGAGCCCGGCGGCGGCCTCCCCGACGGAACGGTGGTCGCCCCGACGCGAGCGCGCCAGCGTGAGATGCGGCCGCAACGGCCGGTCGGGCAGCGGGACCCCGCACTCCCTGACCGCGGCGGCCACGTCCGCGGCGAGCCGGTGCAACCCGTCGAGGTCCCCGGTGACCCCGCTCCACAGCACCCGGTCGTCGAAGTGCCCGCCGCCGCGCAGCGCCAGCCGTACGGGGCGGTGCCGCGCCGCGAGCCCGGTGAGCGGGCCCATCAGGGGCGGGACGGCGGCGGTCGGCAGCTCGCCGAGGAACGCCAGGGTGATGTGCCAGTCCTCGACCCGGTTCCACCGCAGGCGGGGGTACGCGTCGTACGCCGGGCCCAACGCCCGCGCCAACTCGTCCTTCGCGTCGTCGGGCGGGGCGAGCGCCAGGAACACGCGGACGGTAGCGGCTCGGACGGGCTCGTCCGCAGGGTGGCCGGTCACGGCCTCGGGCGGCTGCTTCACCTGCCGTACCGTACGTGCCGGCCACCGTCCCGCCGCACTCCGGGTCGCCGTACGCGGCCGGGGTGCGCGACGGCGCAGCGGCCGGGGCGCCCCTCGTCGTCGCGAGCGAAGGGGCGCTCGGGGACGACGCGGGACCCGTCGCCCTCGGGGCTTGCCGGCGCTTGCGTCATACCGGGATCAGCTCGGGTCGAACGGTCTCGCGCGCACGTTCGTACAGGGTGTGGGCGGCATGGTTGCGGACGTGAGGGCGGAGGAGATGGAACATGTCCGTCATCCGCTTGTCGATCCTTCCCGAGTTGACCAACGGGTAGTCGTCCAGCGCGAGCCCCCATGTCTGGCAAGCGGCGTCGAGGTGACCCACGGCGAGCTGCCGTTCGGCGAGGATCGCCCTTTCTTTGACGCGTGTGCGTCGATAGACGCTGTACCGGAGCCGGTCGGACTCCTGCAGGGCGGCGACGGCGCCGTGCGCGTCTCCCAGTTCGTACCGCACCTGACTGGTGTGGTAGTTGAGGGACGCGGGGTCGTACGAACCGAACACCCTGCCGCGTGACTCTGCCTTGTCCATGGCGATCTCAGCCTCCCGCAGGTGCCTGAGCGCCGACCGCCGGTCGCCGATCTGCGCCGCCGCGTGGGCCTGCTGACCGGTCAGGAAGGCGCGCATCCGTGGACCGGCCTGTGGTGAGGATGCCGCCGCGGCGTCCGCGAGCCGCATCGCCACCGGTCCTTGGCCCAGGTCAACGGCTTGGACGCTCATGCCTCGGAGCGTCGTGCAGAACGTCAAGTGATCCTCTGACGCCCCAGCGAGCTCCAGGGCTTTGAGGTAGTAGCGCTGGGCGAGTCCGTGCAAACCCTCGTCAACGGCCATGTACCCCGTGAGGTAACAAAGATCGGACGCGGCGGACATCATCGCCTTCCGCGCGTCCTCGGGCCCGTTCGTCCGCAGAAGCGGCGCAACCGTGTTCACCAGGAAGGTCGCAGCGAGAGGACGAACGGTCCGGCCTCCGAACTGGTCGTCCATGGAGGAGAGCTGTTCCGTCATGGCGGAGACCGTGTGCACGTCGGAGATGCCGATGCGGGACCTGGTCCCCTTCTGTGCGGCCTCCATACGCCCCACCACGTCCGGCCAGCCAGGAACGGTGAGTGCGACGGAGAAGAGAGCGATGCTGAGCACACTGCGGCGGGAAGGGTCCATGTCCAGCCTTCCGAGATCAATGATCCCGTCGACAGTGCCGGGTGACGTCGCGTCCCTTTCGTCCGAAGGGGGCGGAAAGCCACCTTCCGTGTGCGTGACGGGGCGCCCGAGCCTGCGGGCGAACGCTTCCAGGATGAGGGGTTGCGCATCACGGCGCGGTGTGCTTCCGCTCAGCCACTGATGCACGGAAGGCGCACGGTACCGGGTCGGGGTGCCTCGTTCGGTACCCACCCGGTTGACCGCCTGGGCGCACTGCCGGAGCGTCCACCCGGTTTCGCGGAACAGATTGTCCAACGCTGTGTTGGCACCCACGCCGTCCAACTCCTCTGCACTGAGCTGATCGCTTAACGCTCTTAATCCTTGCGCGCTCTTTCAACAGTACCGCCGGGCGTGATCATGCGGTTGCCTAGAGCGACAGGCGAGATCGCAGCGGAAGGGGATGGGCGAGTGGGCGAGAAGCAGGTACTGCCCTCCGTGGGCACGATGGTGGTGGACGTCGGGCGCGGCCGCGTCGGGGAGTTCCGCGGGGTCGCCGGCCCGTGCTGGTCGTTGCGCCCGGTGACGGGCGGGACCGCGTGGGAGGCGGACCCGGCGTACGTACGCCCCGCCGACCCCATAGAGCGGTTGCGCGCCGAGACCGCCCGTGCGAACGCCCGGAGCCGGGGGGCCATTCTGTGACCCCGCAATTACCGGACCGGCTGCCCGCGCACAAGGCCGAGTCGGCTCGGCGCTACTGGTGCGAAGTGCTCGCGGAAGGCGAGGTGTTCGGGACGCGCGAAACGGTCGCCTACGTCCTCTCCACCTTCCACACGATCTCGCCGAAACTCGCGCTGCGCTGGTTGCGGGCCGAGGCCGAGCGCCTCGCGGACCGACTCGACCCGGACCCGGAACGCTCCGCGTGGGCCAGGCCGTGGATGCGCGCTGACCCCGCGCCCGTACTCGACTGCCCCGCCGCACTGCGGCGTTGGGCCGAGGGCGTCGACGAGGACCGGGCCGCGCGCGACCAACTCAAAGAAGGCGTACCTCTGTCGGTGGTCTTCCCTGACATCGGGTGCAGCTACGCCCTGTCCGTCCGGCCCGTGGCCGTGCACTCGCCCGTGCCGCGTGCCGCGCCGCCCTCCGCTGCTCAGCGGCCTCATGCCCCGGCCCTGGTCGCTCGAGCCGCAGCAGGAAGGCCCACCGCGCGTCGGGTCGGCTCATCCCGCCTCTGTGACCAGGGCGGGCCACGCCGTGCACCGTGACCGGGGGGACCGGTCGCCACCAGCACCACACGCCCGTCGCGGCCCGCACCACCCTTTGCGGACGGTGCGCACCGTGAGGGGTTCCGCCAGTCCCGTCCGCGCGCTGCCCCGTGGCGCACGGACGGGGTATCGCTGCCACGACACCACACAGAAGAGACTCCGCCGACGTGCTGCAATGCACCGCCGTAACCGAAATACCGATCCCCGAGACACTCTTGGCCCTCACCGCCATGGAGGGCGGGCCCGAGCATCCGTCGGACGCCCTCACGGACTGCTTCCTGTTGTGCGAACTGGCCGAGCACGGCGAGCACGCCGAGCACGCCGCGCACCTGTGGGCCGCCGAGTCACCCGGCCCCCGAGACCTGTGGTTCCTGTGGGCGGGAGACGGCGCACACCGCGTCCACCGGCTCGCCGTCCTGCCCGCGTGCCCCGGCGTGCTGCGCCATCTCGACGAGGGCTCCGTACGACGCTGCGCACTCTTCGACGGACACCGGCCCGGCACCCACAGCTTCCATGTCGCGGACCCGCTCGGCGACCTGCTCGCCGAGCAGGCACGGCATGACGCGCAACGGCCCAGGTCCGAGAACGACTCCGAGAACGACTCCGAGAACGAACCGTGACGAACAGAGAGACCACCCACCCCATGCACCAGTGCACTTCCGTCCTGCTGACGACGGCCCCGGCCCGCGTCGTCGCGCTGTTCGCCCCCCTGTGCCGATGGGAGTCCGGGCACCTGCTGTGCGAACTCGGCGAGAACCACGCCGGTGACCACGCGTCCATGCTGTGGGAGGAGGACGGGCGGCCCGGCGGCGCCGTCTGGGCCCGATGGGACGACCGGGGGGTGCGGCTCGCGGGCCTGGACTGGTGCACCGCGCTCACAGACCAGGAGGAGGCGTGCGGGCTGTTCGCGGACCACCCGTCCGCACACGCGTGGGATGTCACCGACCCCACCAAGGAAGCGCTGGCGCGGGAGTTGGCGAAGGACTACCCGCACCTGTTCCCCGAGGGCACCGAGGGATACGGCGACTGAGCGCCCCCGTCACTCGGCGCCGAACGGCCCCCGGCCCCACGCGGTTCGGGCGGCTGCTCGTTCCGCAGTACGCGAACCGCCCGGCGCACTGTCCTCCACGCGGCCCCGTGCCGTCAGCGGGGGCCAGCGGTCCGGCGAGGGCCCGGACGGGGTGACGCATGTGCGCGCGGCGAACCGGGGTGGCGGGCCGGAGCGCGCCGGTCCTTCAGGCGCTGACCGCTGTTGCCCCAGGCGTGAAGGTCGGCGGTGCGCCCCGCTCACCGCCGACCGGTGGCTACGGCCTCGGGAGTGTCCTCGACGGAAGGCCGGGACGGTTCCGGCCTGGCCAATCATATTGATCATGCTGCGCGCCATGATCAACACGACTAGTTTGCGTGATGTGATTACCCTTCAAATGCCGCCGCAGCGTCTGTGCGCGGACCTCACCCACGCCCTGTTCTCGGGCGAGCTCGAACCGATCCACGCACCGTGGCGGCGACTGTTCAGCACACCGCCCTTCGCCTACAAGGAGGGGCTTGCCCACGAAGACCGCGTCGCGCTGTCCTACGAGCGGCTCCGCCTGGTGAACCAGCACGTCGACAACCCGGAGGCGCTCGCCACGGACGTCGTCGCCCTGAGCGCTCTCCACGAGTGGGCCGGAGCCGCCGACCCCGGCATGGCCACGGTGGCGAGCATTCACTACAACCTCTTCCTCGGCAGCCTCTTCGAACACGACGGCGCCTCACGGGACCTCTCGGCCTATCTCGGGGGCCGACGCGTCGGCACGTTCCTGTGCACCGAGGTCGCGCACGGGAACGACGCGGCGCGTTTGGAGACGACAGCGACCTTCGACCGCGGCACGGGGGAGTTCGTACTGGACTCCCCGACACCGGGCGCCGCCAAGTTCATGCCCAACACCAGCACGGCCGGCGGACCGAAGGCAGCCCTCGTCGCCGCGCGACTCATCGTCGACGGGCAGGACAACGGTGTCTTCCTGTTCCTCACCCCGCTCAGCGACGACCAGGGCCGGCACCTGCCCGGCGTCGAGGTGACCCCGCTGCCCCACACCGCGAGCAGTCCCGTCGACCACTGCTCCACGACCTTCAGGAACCTGCGTCTGCCCTTCGACGCACTCCTGCAGGGCGAGCACGGGCGGCTGACGCGGGAGGGCGTGTTCACCAGTTCCCTGGGCAGTCCCCGCCGAAGATTCCTGCGATCCATCGGGCGCGTCACCACGGGCAAGCTGTGCATGACCGCGTACAGCCTGGGCGTCACCCGGCACGCTCTCGCGGTCGCGGTGAACCACGCGCACAGGCGGACGATCTCGGGTATGACGAGAGGGCAGGACGTGCCGGTCTTCGCCCACCGGAGTCACCACGCCCCCCTGCTCCATTCCATCGCCACCACCTACGCGGCCACGCTGCTGCACCGGTCCGTCGTCCAGCAGTGGGCCCGCGCGACCGAGGAGGACGGAGAAGCGTCCGAGCGCCTCGTGGCAGTCGCGAAGGGGTGGATCACCTGGCAGGCCCGCGCCGTGATGACGGAATGCCGCGAGCGGTGCGGAGCACGGGGGCTCTTCCTGTCCAACGGAATCGCCGCCCAGTTGGCGGCGAACGAAGGGACGATCACCGCCGAGGGCGACAACAAGGTCATCTGGGCGAAGGCGGCCGGCGAGATGATGCTGGGCGGTTTCGTGCCCAAGCCCGCGAGCGAGACGGACCCGCAGGACCGGTCCCTGACCGACCCGCACTTCCTGCAGGAACTCATGGCCGACCTCGAAAGGGTCTGGCACACCCGAGCCCGCAAGCGCCTGCGGAGCCCGGCCGCCAGCCCCATGGCCCGCTGGAACCGGACTGTCACGCCGGCCCTGCAACTTGTCGACGCACATGTCCATCGCCTCGCCGGCGAGGCCATGCTGACCGCGGCGGACCGATCCGCCTCCTCGGCCGCCCGCGACGTCCTGCACCACCTCCACCGCCTCTTCGCCCTCCGGTGGATCGCGTCGTACAGCGGAGACCTCATGGCCGAGGGCCGGTTGACAGCCGACCAGATCCAGTGGATACCCGAGGCCGTCGACGACGTGATCGAGGCCCTGGAGCCGCACGCCTCGCTGCTCACCCAGGCGTTCGCGATACCGGACGCATCGCTGACGGCGCACCCCATGCTGAGCGCTTAGCGCCCGTCGCAGCACTCGCCGGGGGGTAGGGCTGTCCAGTAACGCGGCTCAGGGGCCGAAGGGGCGCCACTGCCGGACCACCTCGTCCGGCTCCGACCCGACCTGTGGCCTCGACGGCGACCTGATCACGCGTTCTGAACCGGACGCCGGTGAGCGGTCCTCGGCGTTGCGGGACAGCCCTTACGCCCTCGTGCGCGGCCAGTGGTGGCCGGGAGAGCGGGTCAGCCGAGGTAGTCCGTGCGGCCCCCCTCGTCGAGTGTGAAGGGGCCCTCGGGGATGACGCAGAACTCGTTGCCCTCGGGGTCTCCCAGCACTCCTTGTCGCCCGAGGGCGGTCACCTGCTGTCCCCGGACGACACATGGCGCTTCCCGATCTGACCGAACCCGAACCAGACCCCGGTGCGGCGGACGGGACGACCGTCCGACAGCCCACCGTGCCGGAGCGTGGTACTCCCGACTACGAAGCCGTCCGGCCCACCCTGTTCAAGCGGACGCACCGCAGGGCACACACCGGCAGTGCGGGCTCGAACACACCGACGAAGGATCACTCGTTCGTGAGTTCGCCCCTCTGTTCCGCGTCACCCCCCGAGAGTCTGGGCCCAGCGGCCGGGCGGCCCGATGACGGCGCCGCTCGTCGAGTCGCTGCGGAGGGGTGAGGGCATGGCACGGGAGACCCGAGAACGCAAAGGCCCGGACGGACAGGCGCTCCTGTTGGCCGCGGGGCTGGTGGAGCTGGCCGTCAGCACGCTGGGGACCGCCCTCGGCGCCGTGGGCGGCCTGCTGCGGCGTGCGGACGCCGCCGAGCTGGTGGCGGACGCCGAGCGGGACCTGGCGGCGCGCGGCCGCCTCGCGCTCGACCGGTACGCGTCCGCCCCGCCGGCCCATCTGGAGGTCCTGGCCCGGCGGGTCCAGGCCCGGAGGGCGGCCGTCGATGACGGCTGAGCGGGGCGGGAGCGGCGGTCTCAAAGCGCGCGTCGACGAGGTCCTGCGGCCCTTCGTCGCGGAGGAGGCGTGCCGGCTGGCCGCCATCGACCCCCTGCTGGGGCCGGTGGCCGACGAGGTGGAGGCCGCGGTCGCCGCTGGCAAACGCCTGCGGGCGGCGTTCTGCTACTGGGGCTGGCGGGCGGCCGGGCAACCGGACAGCGACGCCGCGGTACGGGCGGCCGCCGCCATGGAGCTGGTGCACGCGGCCGCCGTCGTGCACGACGACCTGATCGACGACAGCCCACTGCGGCACGGCCGGCCCACCGCCCAGATATCCCTGCGCGACGCCGTGGCGCGCCACCCGCAGCCCGCCGAGGCGGCCCGGTCCCTGGCGATGCTGGCCGGGGACCTTCTGATGTCGCTGGCGGGCCAGATGTTCGTCACCAGCGGCCTGCCCGCCGCCTACCTGGGCCGCGCCCGCCCGCTCTGGGCGTCGCTGGCCCGCGACCTGGTCGCCGGGGAGTGCCTGGAGATCCTGCACACCGGCGCCGCCCCGGACACGGCGGCAGCGCTGAAGGTCGTCCGCTACAAGACCGCCAAGTACACCGTCGAGCAACCGCTGTCGATCGGCGCCGTCCTGGCCGGGGCCGGGGAACGGCTGCGCGCGGGCTGCTCCGCGTACGGGGTGCCGCTGGGGGAGGCGTTCCAACTGCGGGACGACCTGCTCGGCCTGTTCGGGGACCCGGAGCTGACCGGCAAGGCCGGGGCCGACGACGTACGCGGACACCGGCCCACCGCCCTGCTCGCGGAGACCTGGCGGCTCGCCGGGGACGACGACCGCCGGCGGCTGCGTGCCCTGCTCGGCCGGGACGGCCCGGACCAGGAACGCCTGGAAGCCGTACGCGCCATGATGCGCCGGCTGAAGGCGCCCGAGCGCGTCGAGGCCATGATCACCGCACGGGTCGGCGACGCCCTGCACGCCCTGGACGACCTGCACGCCCCCGCCCCGGCCCACGCCGCCCTCACCGCCCTGGCGCACGCGGCGGCAGTCCGCCGTTCCTGACCGGAACACCGCCACGGCGCAGCCACGGCCCCACCGGTCCAGCGCGGACCCCGCAGACAAGGAGCACCCTGTGAGCTACACCGAGGCGTCGATGGACGCCCTGCGGCGGAGCGGCGACGAACTCGCCGACGCCACGGTCGCCACCCTCTTCGAGCGAGGGGAGACGGGGACCTTCAACACCCTGATGCGGTACGTCTCCACCGCCGGCGCGCCCCTCCCCGAGGGACTGCCCGACGTGGCGCGGGAGTACCTCAACGCCACCGCCGCCCCGCCGTCCTGGGTGGACTGGGACGAGATGGAGCGGGCCCGGCTGTTCTTCATCGACAACAACGTGCACATCTCCACCGCGCTGTCGTTCGCCTCCATGCCCGCCTGCTACCTCGTGCCGCACGTCGCGAAGCTGCTGTCGGCGACCCACAGCCTGGACTACCCCTCCAAACGGATGGCGGAGACCGGCCAGTTCACCGTCTACCTCATGCGGCCCGACGCGTTCGAGGCGGGCAGCCGCTTCATCCCCGCCGCGCAGAAGGTCCGCCTCCTGCACGCCTCCATCCGCCACCACCTCAGGCGCGAGGGCCGCTGGGACGTCCCGGCCGACGGCGTGCCGATCTGCCAGGAGGACATGATCGGGGGGCAGATGTTCTTCTCCCTGCTCGTCCTGGACAGCCTCCACCGCCTCGGCGTCCACCTGACCGAAGAGGGGGCCGACGCCTACTTCTACGCGTGGCGGGTGGTCGGCGCCATGCTCGGCGTCGACCAGGACGCCGCCCCCGCCTCCCTCGCCGAAGCCCGCCGGTTCCTCGACCTGTACATGCTCCGGTACATGGGGCCGTCCCCGGAGGGCGCCCTCCTGACCCGGCAGCTCATCGACCTCTACGAGGAGGTCGTGCCCGGCACCTTCTTCGCCCCGATCGTCTCCGCCCTCGTCCGCCACCTCGTCGGCGACACCTGCGCGGACTGGCTGGAGGTGCCCCGTACGTCCTGGGACACCGTCGCCAAGGCCGTCCCGCACCTCCTCGGCGTCCTGGAGACCATCGAGGACCGCTCGCCGCTCGGGGCCTGGGCCCTGGACCGGGTCGGACACCTCACCACCGTCCTGGAACTGTCCTCCCTCACCCGCGGACGCGTCATGCACTACGCCATCCCCGAGGAACTGAAGAAGGAGTACGGCGTCGCCACAGCCGCGCCACGCACCCGCCGCTGGACGCCCCCGGCCGCCACCGTCGTCGACTGACCGCCCCCTGCGGCGCGTCGCACGGTCGCACGGGAGGCCGGACGCCCAGCGGCACGGACTTGACCCTGACACAGTGGCAAGGTGTCCACTGGGGTGCAGGAGGTGGTCGTGACCGACACGGCAGATGCAACCCCGCGCAACCCCCGTCCGATCGCCGCCCTGGGCGCCGGGGACCCCTCGGTCCGGTTGCGGGCGGCCCTGGCGGCCGGGTCGGACCCCGACCCCGGCCTCCTGGAGGCGCTGGTCGAACGATGTGCCGTCGAACCGGACTTCTTCGTACGCGACACCCTCTCCTGGGCGCTCACCCGCCTCCCGCCGAAGACCACCCTGGCCCGGCTGCGCCGGGAACTGGACTCCGGGCGCGACCAGGCCCGCAGCCAGGCGCTGCACACGCTCTCCAAGATCGGTGACACGAGCGCGTGGCCCTGGATCACCCGAGCCGTGCTGCGCGACGGCGACGACGAGGTGGCGCGGACCGCGTGGCGCGCGGCCGTCGCCCTCGTGCCCGAGGACGGGAAGGAGGACCTGGCCGGCGAACTGGCCCGCCAACTCGGCCGCGGCGACCGCCAGGTGCGGCTGAGCCTGAGCCGCGCCCTCGTCGCCCTCGGCGAGGCGAGTGGGCCCGCCCTGGCGCGGGCCGCGACGCACGGCGACCCGGCGGCGGCCACGCACGCCCGTGCCACCGCACTGCTCCTGCGGAACCCGGAGACCGGTTTCGACGCCGCCGTCGGCGAGGCGGAGCGCCTCGCCGACGACGGCCCGGAACGACCCGCGGCCCCCTCCCGGACCGCCGGCCGCGGGGAGGGCCCGCCTTGCTGATCGGCGAGGTGGCCCGCCGCGCGGGAGTGAGCAGCCGGATGCTCCGGCACTACGACGCCCTCGGACTGGTGCGGCCGACCGGCCGCACCGGCGGCGGATACCGCGAGTACACCGCCGAGGACGTCCGCAGGATCTTCCACGTGGAGAGCCTGCGGTCCCTCGGGCTCTCGCTCAAGCAGGTCGGACGCGCGCTGGAGGACCCGGCCTTCACCCCCGCCGCCCTGGTCGGCGACCTCATCCGCTGGACGCACGACCGCCTGGAGCGCGAACGGGAACTGCTCGAACGGCTCCGCGCCATCGACGCCTCCGCGCCGACGAGCTGGCAGGGCGTCCTGCGCGTCGTCGAACTCCTGCACGGGCTCAACTCCACCAGCGCCGCCCGCAGACAGCAGGCCGTCCTGGCCCGGCCCGAGGGCGTACCGGTCCCGGCGGAGCTGCTGGCCGGGGCGGCGCTCGCCGAGACCGACCCCCATGTCGCGGGCGCCCTGCGCTGGGCGCTCGCCAGGGCAGGCGGCGAGGGCGCTGCGGTGCTGGCCGCCGGAGCGCGGGCGCGGGACGCCGGCACCCGGCGGCGCGCGGTCCTGGCGCTCGCGGAGATGCCCGACGCCCCCGGCGCCGCCCAGGCGCTCGCGGACGCCCTCGGGGACCCGGACGCGACCGTGCGCCGGCACGCCGCCCTGGCGCTGGGGAGCCGGGGCGTGCCCGAGGCCGCGCCGGCGCTCGTCGGCATGGTGGTCGAGGGCGCCGACGACGTCGGGGCGGCGGAAGCCCTCGCGACCCTCGCCCAGGACCCCGGACGCGCGGACCGGATCGCGGCCGCCCTGGTCGGAGAACTCGCCGCGCACGCCGAGGACTCGGCGGTACGGCTGCGCCTGGCCCAGGCGCTGGTCGAGCTGCCGGGCCCCGCCGCGCGGCAGGCCCTGCGCGGACTCGCCCACGACGCCGACCGCGCCGTGGCCCTCGTCGCCTCGGCCCGCACGGAGCAGCCGTCCCGGAGCCGGGGCGGCGTGGCGTGCGGCCCGCACCCGCAGGCCGCACACCACGCCCCGACGCAACGGAACAACAAGACATTGTTCGGTTGCCGCACGCGGTAGAGTGCCCCCATGACACCTGATCCGCGCCGGCAGGCCCGCGACCGGCTGTCCGGACTGCTGGAACCCGGACGGGACGCGGAAGCGGCGCCCGGCCTCCAGCACGACGTCCTGCTCGTGGCGCGCCTGCTGGCGGCGGCGACCGCCCAGCGGGACGAGGGCGGACAGGGCGCGGCCGTGACCGGGGACCAGGTCGCGGCGGCCCTCAGCCTCTTCGACGGTATGCGCGAGCAACTGGACCGGATGGAGACCGAAGTGGTCTTCGAGGCGAGGCGCCACCAGATGGACTGGCGGCAGATCGCCGCCCACCAGGGCCTGAACTCCTCCCAGGCCGCCTCGCAGCGCTATCAGCGGCTCGTGACCCGGCTCGAAGAGATCCGTCGAGGCGTCCGGTAGCCGAAAGAGGGATGACGCACATGACGGATCGCCCCGATGAGCTGTTCACGGCCATCGACTCCCTGCTCGCCGCCGTCGACGAGGGCACGGTGCTGCCCGTACCGGCCGAACGGGTACGGCTGCGGGAGGCCGCCGGGCTGACCCCGGCCGCCGTCGCCCAGGCCCTGGGCGTACGCGTGCCGAGCCTCACCGCCTGGGAGGCCGGCCGCGCCGAGCCCAAGGGGGAACGCCTGGAGGCCTACCGCCGGCTCCTCGACGGCCTCGCCCACCGCTACCCCGCCCGGCGGGCGGCCCCCGCCGCTCGGGCGCAGGCGCCCACGTCCGCCCTCCGGGCGGAGACCGTCGCACCACCGGCCGCCCCCACCGCCCCGGCCGGCCCGCCCGCGGTACAACCGCCCTCGCACCCTCCGGTGGCGAAGAGGCCCGGTCGCGCACCGGCCGACGACCTGCGGTTCCCGCACGGACCGCTCGCGGTGCTGGACGGCGACGGCTGCGCGTACGGCGTCGACGGCATCGTGCTCGACTGCCCGGCGCGCACGGTCCCGGAGCTGGTGGAGTGGACGCTCGGGGAATCCGGCCTCGGGGCCGCGCGACTGCACCGCTACGGCAAGGACGCGGACCCGCTGGTCGTCCTGACCGCGGCGGCCGCCGTGAAGCTGGGACTGCCGGAGCGGCTGGAGGGGCACGAGCAGCGCCGCTCCCTGCGCCTGCCGGAGGACCACCCGGTGGTCGAGCAGGTGGTGAAGGCCAAGTGGCGGCTGACGCAGCGCGGGTTCGGCCCGTGGGCCCGCATCTACCGCCAGGCCGCCGGGAACCAGCGCCAGTGCGTGCAGCTCGCCCTCCTCTCGTGGGACGCCCTCGACGAGCGCTCCTGGCCGGGCGTCGCCCGGATGGAACCGGCCGACATCGCCCGTGTCCTCGGCGTCTACGCCCGGCGGGTCATCACCCCGCGCGGCTCGACGGCCGTCTCCGGGCTGGAGCTGATGACGGCGCTGCGCCCGCCGACCCGACCCGTCAGGGACCCGTCCGGGAACTGGGTCTCCGGACACAACCCCGGCTCGCTGGGCGCCGAGGCCATGGACCCGGCGCCGCCGGAGGCCCGGCCCGAGCACCCCGTGGCCCAGGGCTGGCGGGGCGGCTTCCTCGACGAGGAGGCGTACCAGTGGGTGCGCGAGGTGCCCCTGCTGACCGACGAGGAGTGCCTGCTGCCCCACGCGGTCGGGCTCGACCTGAACACCGCGTTCCTCGCCGCCGCGGCCAGGCTCCCCGTGGGTCTCTCCGCGCCCGAACACGTCCACGCCCCGGCGTTCGACCCCAAGACCCCCGGCTGCTGGCTGGTGGACCTCTCCGGCGTCGAGCTGGATGCGCGCCTGCCCTCGCCGTTCACGCCTACCGGCGAACGCCCGACCGGCCCGGCCTGGTACGAGACGCACACCGTCGCCTACGCGCGGGAGCTCGGCTGCGACGTCCGCCCCGTCGAGGCGTTCCTGCGCCGGGAGTGCGGGGCGTATCTGGACCCGTGGCACGACCGCCTCAAGAGCGCGTACGTCGATACGCTCGCGGATCTCGGCGTCACGAAGGACCTCACCGACACCGCGTTCCTCGCGGCGATGGAACGGCACCGCGAGGTCGACCCGGCCCTGGCCGCGGTCCTCACCGCGATCAAGAGCACCGTCAAGGGCGGTATCGGCAAGCTCCGGGAGGGCCCGCAGGGCAAGCGGTACCGCGACGGCGACCCGTGGCCGGCGCTCCAGCGGCCGACCTGGCGCCCGGACATCCGGGCCGCCGTGATCAGCAGGGCTCGGGTCAACATGCACCGCAAGCTGCTGAAGACCGCGGACACGACGGGCCTGTACCCGCTGGCCGTGCTGTCCGACTGCGTCGTCTACCCCGCGCCGAGCACCAGCCCCGTGGACTTCCTGCCCTACGCCGAACCCGGTCGGCCGCAGCCGGGCGGATTCCGCCTCGGGCCCTCGCCGGGCCTGGCGAAGGTGGAAGGCGTCCGACCGATGCTGTGGGCGGTCGACCTGATGGAGAAGGGCCTCAACCCGGCCCGCCACATCAAGGGCGGTGACGTGTAGGTACTCGGAATTCGCGTCATGTTCTCGCGAGCGATGACCTCTGAATAGCACTTATGACGCGGTGCTGAGATTCCCAGCTCGGAAGGATCACCCTTTCGAGTGATCGAAAGTGCGTGTGATCGTTCGCACCGCAGTGCTCGTGTAACTGTCCTGCGATCAAGGGCAGTTACACGAGCGCTGGGGTTGACGATGGATGTAGAGGTGTGTGTTCGGCTTGCCGAGGAGGAGGCGTCTGAGGGCCTTGCCTGGGAGTCGGTGCCGTTGGAGATGCTGTACGCGGCTGAGCCGTGGCGGACGTTCCGCTGGTACATGGGGCAGAAGCACTACTCGGGTTCGTACTGGTCGAGTACGCAGTCGGATCACGTGATCTACGAGTCGCGGCTGGAGCTGGCACGGCTGCTCTACGCGGACTTCGACCGGGATGTGACGGCGATCGTGGCCCAACCCTTCTTGCTGAGGGCCAAAGTGGACCCCGTGCTGCGCCGGCACATCCCGGACTACCTGCTGGCTACCACGGCAGGCCCGTTGGTCGTCGACGTCAAGCCACGGCACCGGGCGGCCAAGCCGGAGCACGCGTTCACCTTCGCCTGGACCCGCAAGGCGGTCGAGTCCCGCGGCTGGCACTACGAGGTGTGGAGCGAACTGCCGGACGCCGAGCTGGCCAACGTCCGGTTCCTCGCGGGCTACCGCCGCGACTGGCTGTTCGAGCCGGACCTGACCGAGGAGATACACGACCAGGCGGTGGAGGAGGAGTCACCGCCTGAGCGGCTGTTCGACCCGGCGATCCTCGGCGAAGTGCGCGACCGGGTCGTGGACGGGGACACGCTGGGAGAGGCGTTCGACTGCCTTCCCGGTCGTCCAGCTCCGCTGGTCCGGGCCGGGGTCCTGCACCTGCTCTGGAAACAGCAGTGGCTGACCGACCTGAGCGTTCCCCTGAGCGCCCGCAGCGTGCTGAGGACGGCGTCTTGAGCCGGGCTGCGGTGCGCGTGGGAGTGGGAAGCCGCTTCTCCTACAACGGCGAGGTCGTCGAGGTGGTGGAATTCGCCAGCACGCAGGCGGGCGGCGAGGTGGTCCTCAAGGACGGTCTGGGCCGGCTGCTGCGGCTGGCCGTCAAGGAACTGCTGCTGTCCGACCGCGCTCGCATCATCCCGGACGGGCCGGGGCCGGCCTCCGACGATCCGCAGGAGACAGCGGCGGTGTTGCTGGACCAGCTGGACGCCAGCGAGCGGGAGCGGGTGCTGGAGCGGGCCGCGCATGTCCGGGAGGTGCTGACCGGGTTCCGCAGCGGCAGCGAGGAACTGCCGGCCGTGGGGGAGCCTCGTGCTGCCTATACGGCGGGCGAGCCGTTGGAGAGCCGGTACGCGGCGAAGGCGGCCGAGCTCGAGGTGGCGACTCGCACGGTCAAGCGGTGGGTCGCGGCTTTCCGCCAGGACGGTGAAGCGGGACTGGTGCCGGCCCGCAGTGGGCCGCGTTCGGGGCATCGGAACGCGGAGCCGTGGTCGGAGGCGGCGCTGGAGGTGATGGTCGAGCACACGGGCCAGTCCAAGCCGTCGCGCAAGATGGTCATCGAGCGGACCCGGGCCCGGCTGCTGGCCAGGGGCTTTACGGAGGAGGATCTGCCCAGCCGGGCGACCACTTACCGCCTCCTGGAGGATCTGGAGCGGCGTCATCCGACGTTCCGGCTGAGTACGAAGCGGAACCGGGACATCGCCGCCCGGCCCGGTGGCGTCTACGGGAAGTTGCGGCCGACCCGGCCGGGCGAGTACCTGCTGATGGACACCAACCGACTGGACGTCTTCGCCCTGGACCCGGTCACACTGCAGTGGCTGCAGGCGGAGCTGACCGTCGCAATGGACTGGTACACGCGCTGCGTCTTGGGGATCAGGATCACGCCGGTGTCGACGAAGGCCGTCGACGCCAGCGTCGCCCTCTACCAGGCGTTCCGCCCCCGCCCCGCGGGGGAGGGGTGGCCGGCGCACGCTCTCTGGCCCGAGCACGGCTTCCCGCGATCGGTGCTGATCGACGTCACGGCGTTGGAGGGGCCGATGCGCTCGGCGGCGTCGCCGGCGCTGGTGCCGGAGACAGTGCTGGTCGATCACGGCAAGGTGTTCGTCTCGGAGCATCTGACCAGCGTCTGCCGCCGGTTGGGGATCTCGGTGCAGCCGGCCCGGTTGCGGACGGGCCGCGACAAGGGCCCGCTGGAAAGGTTCTTCCTGACCCTGCGCGAAGACCTGCTGCAGGCCCTGCCCGGCTACAAGGGCCCCGATCTGCACTCGCGCGGCGAGCGCCCCGAAGGAGAGGCGTTCTTCTTCCTCCACGAGCTGGAGGCGATCATCCGCGAGTGGGTGGCCTGCGTCTATCACCACCGGCCGCACACCAGCCTGATCGATCCAGGGGTGCCGGGGCTGCGGATGTCGCCGGCGGCGATGTTCGAGCACGGGCTGAACCGAGCCGGCTACATCGAGGTCCCGCGCGATCCGGACCTGGCGTTTGAGTTCCTGCGGGTGGAACGGCGCAAGATCCAGCACTACGGCATCGACCTGGACGCCCGCCGCTACAACGGCGCCGCCCTGGACCCCTACCGCGGTCTGCTCAGCGGCGAGCGGGACGGCAAGTGGCCCATCGCGGTGAACCCGGACGACATCAACGCGGTCTACTTCCGCGATCCCGCGAGCCGCAGGTGGCATGCGCTGGCCTGGGAACACGCACCGGGCCGGGACATGCCGGTGAGCGAGGAGGCCTTGCAGTTCGCCCGCCGCCTGGCCGCGTCCCGCGACCGGTTCCCGGACGACAAGGCCGCGGTCCGGGACCTGTTCGAACGCTGGAACCTCGGGCTGGGCACCACGCTGGTCGAGCGCCGGATGGCGCTGCGGCTCGCCCGGGAACAGGCTGCCCTGGACCTGCCCGAGCCCGAAGAGAGCGTCGCGACGCTGCCGAGCGTGAGACGCCTCATGGACTTGCCGGATGCGGCAGAACCCCAACTCGCGTCCGAGGCCGCACAGGAGACCGGCGACGACGACACGGCTGACGAGGCCGAATTCGTGGAGCTCGAAGACGACAGCGACTTCTACTCGGGCGCTCTGGAGGACGCGTGAACAGCGAGGGCACCTGGACGCCGGGAGACTCCCACCGCCTGGACGCGCTGACGCTCTCGCGCAAGGAGGGCTGGGCGGCGTTCGCGGAAGCCGCACCGCGGACACGGCCGGAACTGCTGCCGCACAGCGAGTACATGGCGCTGGGCGAGCGCGCGAAGGCGGAATATGACCAGGCCCGGCGGATCTGGCACGCGAACCTCGGGCCGCTGCGGACCCCGCAGCTGGCCGAGCTGCACGAGGACTTGTGGGACATCCTCGACAGCAACCAGCAGGACGGCGACCAGCCCAAGGGCGCCGTCGCGGTGGACGCCTTCCCCGGACTGGGCAAGACGACCGCGGTGCTGGCCTTCGCCCGGGACTTCCACCGCCGGGAGATCGCCGAGGGCGGCGCGTTCACCGCCGGCGGGCACGAACGGCTCCCCGTCTGCCGGGTGGGCCTGACCGGGAACACCGGGATGAAGGACTTCAACCGGGCGATGCTGGAGTTCTTCGGCCACCCCGGCCGCACCACCGGCACCACAGCGCAGTTCGCCCAGCGCGCACTGGACTGCGTGCTCTCCTGCGATGTGAAGCTGCTGATCGTCGACGACCTGCACTTCCTGCGCTGGAGGGCGACCGGCGGCGTCGAAGTGAGCAACCACTTCAAGTACGTCGCGAACGAGTTCCCGGTCACATTGCTGTTCGTCGGGGTCGGCCTGGCCAAGCGCGGACTGTTCTCCGAGGGAGAGTCCTACGACAACGCGGTCCTGGCCCAGACGGGCCGGCGCACGACCCGCCTGGACATGGGATCGTTCGAACTGGCCACCGACCAGGGCCGCAGCCAGTGGCGCCGGCTGCTGCTGGCGCTGGAGAAGCGCCTGGTCCTGCGCGGCACCTACCGCGGCATGCTCGCCGACGACCTGTTCGACTACCTGTTCATCCGCTCCAGCGGCCACATCGGCTCGCTGATGACTCTCATCAACCGCGGCTGCCAGCGAGCCGTCCGCACCGGCGCCGAGCGTCTGGACGAGGAACTTCTGAGCCGTGTCAAGATCGACCAGGCGGCGCACCTGGCCCAGGACGACGTACGCAATCTCCTGAAGGGACAGCGCTCCCGACGGACCCGCCAGAAGGCGGCCCGCCGGTGACGCACGCGCGGACCCTGCCGATCCGCCTCGCCCCGCAGCCGGGCGAGGCACTCGACTCCTGGTGGGAGGCGATCGCCCACCGACTGGGCACCACCACCGGCGACGTCCTGGCCTCGATGGGCCTGCTGCCCCGCGGATCCGCCCGGCCGGTGGACTCGGGCATCCTGAGGCGCCTGGTTACCCTTCTCGACGCGGACCAGGCGGCGGCCATCTCATGGTCGGCCGGCCCCGCCCCGGCGCAGGCACACGCCATGACCCTGGCCCGCTACGACAGACGGGCCCACGTGGTCGACGCACAGCGGCGACGGGTCGAGGCGAGACATGTCTGGGGGCGGGCCCGC
Source organism: Streptomyces sp. NPDC041970 (assembly GCF_055588985.1). Lineage (NCBI taxonomy): Bacteria > Bacillati > Actinomycetota > Actinomycetes > Kitasatosporales > Streptomycetaceae > Streptomyces > Streptomyces sp. NPDC041970. The sequence goes on along the minus strand of NZ_JBVJCD010000063.1, from coordinate 12,063 downwards.
GGGTCTCGCTACTGCCCGGCCTGCCTGGCCGCAAGCGGCGGCAGATGGCGGCTGAGCTGGAGACTCGGCTGGTCCTTCGCCTGCCTCGATCACCGCCTGCTGCTGGTCGACGCCTGCCCCCGCTGCAACCGCATGCCGCGGCACTTCCCAGCGACCACCCGGCACCCGCTCACTCCGGGCCGCTGCCACAGCCCTTCGGAGAACGATGCCCCGCCGGCGCGCTGCGGCCAGCCGTTCGAGGAGGTTCCCGCACTCACGCTCGCCGCGACCGGACCCGTGATCGCCGCCCAGAAGCTCATTGAGGAGGCCATCGCCTGCAATCGGGCCGGCTTCGGCGTCTACCAGGATCGTCCCCAGCCCAGCCTTGCGCTGTTCGGAGATCTTCGGGCGCTGACCTGCGTTCTGCTTCGCCGCGTCCCTGAACCCGACCGGCTGGCGGGCTTCGTCCCGCCGGAGATCCTGGCGCTGCACCGGCAGGCCCTGCCCAAGAAGCGGCGGTCCTTCGACCCCGTCGAGGAGACCCGTCCGGGACGGCTTGCCCCGCAACGGGCCGCAACTGCCGCCCTCGCAGTCAGCACGGCCCTGCACATCCTCGAGCACGGCGACATCCACGAGGCCGGAGCCGCTCTTCGCAACCTGATAAGCGACACCGAAGGCACCATCCCGCTCAAGGTCGCACACCGATGGGCCCACACCAGCCCGGTTTTTGACGCGATCCAACTCGCGGCCCTCGCACCCCGCCTCAAGGGCACTGACCAGTTGCGTTACCGCACCGCGGACCAGCTGCCGAGCAGGCCCGGCCGCTCGGCGGCAACGCGGGTCGCCGAGCGGGCCCGCAAGATTCCGACGCAGCTCTGGCCGGCCTGGTCCGCCCGGCTGAGTCCCCAGAACGGGGCTCTCTCGCGCACCATCCGCCCTGCCCTGTCGTGCTACCTCCTGTTGATCGGGGGCACCGGGGACTTCCCCGCGGCGGCCCGCCTCCTGCATGCACCGGTGGAAGACAGGCTGGGATCTCACATGACGTTCCGGCTCACGAAGCGGGGCCACTTCAGGGGCATCAGTCTCGGCCTGTCCGTGCTGGCGGACTACCTCGACCAGGAAGGATCGCCGATCGACTACGACCGCCGCCGCACGGTCGACTACCGAAACCTGCTGCCGCTGGACACCTGGACGCAGCTCTGCCGGGACATCGGATTCGAGGCCGGCGGAGTACGGCGCCACCAGTTCGCCCGAGCGCTGCTGTTCGAACGGCTCAGCGGGCTCCCCTCAACCCTCGCCCCGGCCGCCTACGCGCCCAGCACCACGGAACTTCGGACCATGCTGCGGACCTTCGAAACAGATCTCACCCCGGCGCTGATGAGCCAACTCGAAGGACACGCAGCCGAGTTCCTCACCGATCAGGGAATCCGCAACGAACCTCTCTCCTGGCAACCTCCGACGGACATCATCCGCGATCTTGAGCTGCCCGGGTGCGATTTGCGGGGCATCGATCCCGGCATGCTCCACCGCCTCATCAGGGACGAATGCCTGACGACAGCACAGGCCGCCCGCCGCCTGGGCGTCAGCCATGACGCTGTTCGGTTCGTCTTGCAGGAGCAGCCGGCCCCTCCCGGGGAGGCGAAGAGCGCGAAGTGGGAGAGAGGAGCGACTGTTCGCCGGGCTCGCGCGACTCTCCCCAGGGAGAAGCTCGCACGCTTCTACCTCGGCGAATACCGCTCGCTCAAGTGGATCGCGGAGCACGTCGACGTGAACGTCGAGGCGATCAAGGTCCTGGTCCGCGAATACGGCATGAAGCGCGACGGCAAAGCGACCCGCTGGCGCCAGATCGATCTCGACTGGCTCCGCGACCAACGCGCCGCTGGACGCACCTGCCGCGAACTCGCAGAGGAGACCGGCTTCTCGCTCGGAATGATCAGCTACCTGGGTCGGCGGCACGACCTTCCCGGTCGCCGGTCAACGGCCGATCGGGCAGCCAGGCGAATGCGGTGAAAGCGCCGGGCGCGATGACGACACATTGCAGCTTCCGTCTGGTCACGGCGGCGGGAGAGACGTCCAGGGGTCACCCGATCCCTCACACTTGCGGATGTTCTTCACGGTAGCGGACATCCTTGCGTGACTGTTGCCGTGGACGGCGCGGACTTCGGCCAGGAGAAGGGTCAGGACGGCCGTTGCACTGGCTGTGTCTCCCTCCTGAACCAGTGAGAAGCCATGATTGTGCCGGACAATCAAGGACAGGTCGGCACCGCGGCCGAGCGCTGTCTCAACCCGGGATACGAGACGCTCGAACTCGGCTGCGGCCCTGCGAACAGCCCGGGGAGCACCGGACTTGGCCAGCCTCAGCAGCACCATGTTCCGGATGGCCAGCGTCTCCATGTCGTCCGACCCATGGCGCTGCTCGTATGTGTCAGCCAATGCCAGTGCTTCTACGTCGTCGCCGGTCGCCGCCGCCCACTGGGCATGGAGGTGCAGTGCGCGGGCGGTGACCGGATCATCCTCGCCCAGGGATTCGGCCGCTGATTGGTGCAGCGCGCCGAGTCTCGCTGCGGCGTCCACAGGATCCCCGAGCAAGCCGGTCACTTCGGCGAGGCGGATGCGGATATTCAGTGTCAGCGGGTGTTGCTCGCCGAGACCGGCGGACGCCGTCTCTGCGAGCTCGGTCAGTTCGTCGACGTCGGTCTGTTCGGTGGTAGTTACGGTGCGCCACCAAAGCGTCCGTGTCCATGCGGCGAGCGTCCATGCGTGGTCGCGGCTGAGGGCGATGCTCAGGCGGTCGGTGAACCCACGGTAGAGCTGGGCTCCTCGGGCTGGGCCAAGGTCGGCGGCGGCAGCGTCCAGGTCGTGGATGATCCAGTTGAATGCCGTTTCCGATTGCGGGTGGTCGGTCCCGAGGAGCCGGATCACATCCCCGAGCACTTCCTGGGACAAGCGTGCGGCGTCCCCCGGTCGGCCGCGGGTTTTGAGCGTGTCCGAGCAACGGCGTGCTCCGGCGAGCGTTGCGGCGACCTCCGCGTGCATGGGTCCCGCGCGGCGGACAACGGCGTCGAGGAGGTCGCGAAGTTCTACGCAAGCGCTCTCGGGGTCGGCTCCGGGGTGCGCCGAGTCAGCCAGCCACCGGGCGGCTGAGCGCCGCGCCCGCAGCGTATCGATGTGATCTGTACCCAAGACGTGGGCGCGTTCGCGTGCCAGCGACCGCTGTTCGCGCTCGGCGCGTGCCGGATCGCCGGAGCCTCCGCGCGCGTTGGCAAGGATGAATCGCGCGAAGAGGGCCTCGGGTGAGTCAGAGCCCCGGGCTTCCGCGAGCCGCTCGGCCAACGCCGCGACCTCGGTTACCGTCGGGCGGAAGTCGCGGGTGGCGCACCCGCGCCAGTCGGCCAGGCGCACCCGCGTGCTGAGCTCGGCAACGCCGCCTTCGTGGCCCTGCCTCACGATTTCGTCTCGGAGCGTGATGAGCGCGTTCACAGCGCCTAGCGGGTCACCGGCGCTCCCGGCCTCCCAAGTCCACTCATGGGCGAACCCTGCGAGGCGCTGGGTTCGGGGAGCGTTTGGGCCCCACACCTGCGCCGGCCACGCCCACGCCGCAGCGGCAAGAGCGGCGGCCGGAAGGGGACCCTCGTCGGTGTATGCCTGGTGTGCGCACGCGGCGATCCAGTCGTCTAAGGCGCCGAGAGACTCGTGCTCGACTCCGAGAACGGTCGCGGTGTCCACGAGGAGCGCGCCGAATGCCGCGGCGGCTGCGCTGTGGCGGCTCGCGAGGTGCAGAGCGTGGGCATGGGCGTGCCGAGCGGTGCGGGTCTTCTCGTCGAGTGGGCCCAGGGCGCGGGTGAAGGCTGCAACGACATCGTCGAGCTCCTGCGCCGCTTCCGCAGGTACACCGACCTGGCTGCGGAGGGAAGCGAGAATGGTCCTAGCATTCAGGGTGTCCGGTTCGTCCCATCCCAATGCCTCCGCCATCTCCTGCAGGAGGAGGGCGAAGTGCGGGATGGCGTCCGTGGGGGTGTCCTGCGGGGCGCCCCAGAGATAGAGATCGCCGCGCATGTTCAGCACGTGCCGGTGCAGCGCCCCCAACACCTCGGTAGCGCAGGTCACCAGCACGTCGATCGCGGCGGCCGCACCGGTTCGGTCGGCGGCTGCGGTCTTCTGGAGAAAGTCGTGGCAGTCGTCGACCAGCCGCGCCGCGGTGTCAGTGCCACCAGCGGCCGCCGAGGCCAGGGATCGCCGCAGCACGTCAGCCGCCGCATCCGGCCTGGACACCTTGAGGCACGACGACACAAGCATCATGGTGATCATGGCACCCGGGACGCTGCCGAAGCCGACGTCCGGACCTCCGGGCGGTGCAGTGTCTGCTCCGGGCGGTCGTTCGATACCGAGCTTGCCGAGATCCTGAAGGACCTGCAGCGCCTGGGAGGCATCTGCCTTCTGCGTGCCTCCGAACAACGAGATGATGTGGTGCATGGCCTCAGCGATCGAGTCTTCGCCGCGCAGCATCCGCCCCAACGCCCGCATGAAGTCAACGTCGCGAGGGGAGTTATCGGAGAAATCGGCGGAAACTCGCGCGGCCACCGCGTCCATGGTGGTTCCCAGCGCGGCGAGTTCCGGATCGGCGACGTGTTCGGAAGGCTCGAAGCCGGGGGCCTGCGTAACCTCCCGCACGTGATTCATCACGCTTCCGAGCACCGCGTAAAAATCTGTGGTCACGGCGACCGACGCAGCCGAGCCCAGTATCCGTTCCGCGTCTGCCCGCACAGCGGCGAGCTCGTCCACGGCTTCCGGGACGCCGTTCCACACCCGAAGCATGGCCAGATCGGCCCGCGTGCGGAGCACATCCGGAAGGCTGGAGCCATCGAGCGCGGCCACGGGCTCAAGCATGCGCAACGCAGGCAATGCCGCAGCGTAGTTCCCTCGCTCCATGTGCAAGGCGAAAAGGGCACGCGCGCATGCGATGGTTTGTGGGTGGTTGCTGCCGAGGGCGTCCGCCATGGCACGCATCACCTGGTCATACAGCTGTGCCGCCTGGTCGGGATCACCGGAGCGGAAGTACCAGTAGGCGATCGATCGCTGGGTCACCAAGGCGCCGACGTCCCGGCGTCCGTACAACCAGGCCTGATCGGCAGCGGTTCCTTCCAGCAGCGCGATAGCGCGCTCGTGTGCGCCGGATTCGCCGTACCAGCGGGCGGTTCGCATGTGCACGTTGATGGTCCGCCAGTCCGAGGCTCCGAGTGCGGCCTCGTGACGTCGGCTCAGCTCCTCAAACTCGGCCACCGCGCCGGCGGCGTCGCCGTCCGCACCGGTCAGGTGCGCCAGCAGGACACACGCTTGCAGGGTGGCAGGCCCGTCCTCGCTGAAGGCCTGCGTCAACCTGGGCAGCAGCGCGGTCAGCTTTGCACGGGCCTCGATGCGGTCGTCGGCGTCGATGAGGAACTGCGCCTCGGTCAGGCATACATCCAGGGTCCGCGGGTCGTCGTGGCCAAAGCGAAACTCGCATTCCGCCCGGTGCTGCCCGAAGAATTCGGCTGCGGCCTTCTGGTACCCGGCCTCCGCAAGCCCGAACCCGATGGCTAGCGGCAAGGAACTGGGCTGCGGATGCCACAGGGCGTCACCCGCGACGGTCAACAGGTGCTTGGCGTTGGCCCGCATCCGTGCACCCTCCGGGAGGTGCTGCGGGAACATGCCCCATACGCCGTCAACTGCGTTCAGACATACAGCGAACCGCGCATCGGCCTGCTCAGCCGTGAATTGCTCGCAAACGACACGCTGGACCAGGGAGTGTACGCGCACCTGCTGGTGCGGTCCGCCCGTGGCTTCGTCTGCGAAGTCCAGGAGGTTGAGGCGACGAAGTACCTGCAGGGCGTCGGCAACCTCGTCTCGGGTGACGAAGCGGGCGGCGTCGGCCCCGATGCAGTCCAGCCCGGCGGCCCGCGCTCGCTCCTGGGACAGATGGTCGCAAACTGCTGGGGCGGTCAGTACCGCCAGGGGGATCCCGCCGGGATCGAGGCAGGCGGCAAGGTCCAGCAGCGGACCGGCCATGCCCACCGGCTCCGAACGGTTCGCGAGCTCCACCGACATCGACCATGTCGCGGTGATGACGTGATGCCCGTCGCGCAATTCGTCCGGGCCGGGCATGGATGCGGATAAGAGCCGTTCGCGGAGTCGCCGCCGATACTCATTGCAGGACAACTGGTTGTCGACGATGTATGCGGCCGCTTGCGCCAACGCCACAGGGAGTCGATCCAGATCGGCGGCCAGACCGGCGAAATCGGACATGGTCCCTGACCCGCGGGGACTCAGCACTGCCGACAGATATGCCACCGCCTCGGCACGCGTGTACAAGTCGACCGGCCAGAGCTCCCGCCCTTGCTCACCGAGGACCGCGCTGCGGTGCCGCGTCGTCGTCACAGTCACACAGCCCGGACGCGTCGGCGGCCACAGCTCGCGCAAGTCGGCAGGGTCGGCCAGGTTGTCCAGGACAACCAGCCAGGGCCGGTCGGTTGTGTGGAGCCAGCTCAGGAACCGCCGCGCAGCGGCCTCGGGCTCGGGTTCGGCGAACCCGGTGATCGCGAAGGCCGCGTTCGCGTACCTCGTGACCACGTCGAGCCGCGAACCCGCGTCACACCACACCACCAGATCGGCCTGCCGCCCGTCCCAGACTCGGTGGGCGAAGTCGGTGGCCAACTGGGTCTTTCCGACCCCGACGGCTCCGCTGAGGACGACACAGCCGCCCCCTTCGGCGCCCGCCAGCTCGGTGAGTTCACCCGACTGTCGCCGCTCCTGGAACGCATGTGCCCGCGCCGGCAACGGGCCGAGCATCATCGGCCACTCCGGCACGTGGGACGGCAGTACTACTTGCTCGATGTGCTGCGCGGCCACACCCGTGCCCGCGGCATAAATGTTCAAGGGCCCGTGGCCGTACCCCGAGAGGCCACCGGTGCGGTGGCTTGCTACGAGTCCGCTGGCCTCCCAGCCGCTCCCGGAGGGTTTGTCGGGTTCACCGCCCCATTGATTACCCCGGCCGCCACTCCGCTTTGGGTCGCGGTAATCTTCACGTCTCCGGCCGCCGCGAACCCGCGGTCGCCGGCGACGGCGCCCGATCCGCCGTGGGTCATCAACCCCGCCCCTTGCTGCGCTACCCGCGCGGCCTCAGACAGTACCTCTGCGATGCGCCGCTGCTCGTCCTCGTCTGCGGACTCCAGCAGCCCGACGAGCCGACGGGTCCATGCCTCGCTGACGCTCTGCGTCAACTCGGTGCCACTGCCCGCTTGCTCGGCCTCCGCCAGCGCTGCCCCGTCGCGCTCGAGCAATTCGACGGTCATGTCCACCACAGGGTCGGGATCAGTTCCCCCGCGCCCGAACAGCCGGGCGATCCGGTCCCTGACCACCGTCCACACATCTGTCCCGGCCGCCTGCACCACGGCCATCCCACCCGCGCCGGCCGCTGCCGATAGCGCCTCCACCAACACAGAACCCTCCCGTGAAGCCGTAGATCCGCCTTGCTGGTCCGGGCCGATGCCCGTGCAACGACAACATACGGGGCCGACGGCCCGGTTCCCGCGTGACGTCAGCGTAACGGGGGACCAAGTGCTTGATACCCGCTTCCGCGATGCTGACGGCCCACATACGGTGCCCGCTGCGAAGGATCCACACGGTCGTGGCAGTCCTCTCCGGTGCCGACTGCAGCATGTCCGCAACGATGACGATCGTGGGTGACGTCGTCTATCTGGTCGACGTGATCACCGGTTCCGCCGCCACCCTCACCTCGCCCGACGGTGTCTAGGACGTGCGCGAGTGCGGTCTGGTGGTGCCGCCGTGCTGCTGTCCAGGGAGAGGTCGATCTCCTTCCAAGATGTGATCCCTCCATACCCCGTTATAGCGGGGGTGCAGGGTCTATCCTGAACAGGTCGCCTCACCTCTCCAACCACCCATGAGGCGGCCTGGCAGGGAGGTGCGATGATTCAGATCACTCTCGGCAAGAACAAGGACGTCGACCCGAACAGTGATCCTCTCCAGCGTTCACAGATCGGCTGGAGCGACGGACTGTCCGACCGGCAGCTCCATGAGATCGCCCGCGGAGTCTGGGTGATGCCCGGATCGCGCGTCCAACGAGAGCGGTTCGCGGTCGTCAACGGCGGCGGGATCATTCGCCAGGCCATGGAGATCGACCGGGTTGTCGACGTCCCCGGAGGGCGACGGGCCTTCGAAGGCCGCATCCTCGGCCCCGGGCATCCGGTCCACGACCATTACGTTGGCAAGCCCGCCCCGAACGGCGCCCAGCAGAACCCCATCACCTACTTCGACTCCCCCCTGGGCAACCGTGAGTGCAACTGCGGATGCGGCAAGCCCATTAGCCGGGGCGACTTCCTTCCCGGCCACGACCAGCGAGCCATCCACGAGAGGATCGCCCGCGTCGGAACCGTGATGGACTTCATCACCTGGTTCGACCAGACCTGGAAGCCGGAACAGGACCAGCGAGACGACGCCGCGTGAGGAAATGCCACCGAAGCGAGACGGAAACTGCGGGACATTCGATGAGACAGCAGCACAAGCAGCAGGTCACCGCAGTCACGAATGACAACGGCGGCCGGAACCTACATGACGCCGTCCTCGACGAGGGCGAGTAACCCGCACCCCCCACACCCCTCCCGGCCAGAGCGAAGAAGGCACCGTGCCCGACATGACCACCCCCGCCGCACCGCCGCGGCCCCTGCCCTCCGCCCATGCCGCCGGTGCCCGGGCGGTGCGCCGGCGCACCGGCGGGCCCGCGGACGGGAGCTGACCGATGGGGGAGATCGAGGACGCCATCGAGCGGGCCGACCGGGAGGGGTTCACCCGGCAGCCGCCCAAGACCCTCCAGGGCCGGGTCGCCTACCTGCTGCGGCAGTTGGGCAGCGCGAAGGCGGTCGCGGCGGAGCTGGGCGTCACAGCGGACTCCGTCAACCGCTACCGGCGCGGCGCCCGCCGGAACCCGCCGGAGCACATCGCCGCGAAGATCGACGAAGCCGTCCGCTCCCGCTGGCAGCCCCGCGTGCGCAGACGCCGCCGCGAACAGGCCGCCGCCGCCGGCATCACGGTCGAGACGCGGGCCCGCTTCGGCTACACCGCGCCCGTCGGCACGACCGACGACGGACGCTTCCGCCGCCTGACAGTCCGCCTCCCCGCTCCCTACGCGCAACGCCTGTTCGACGCCCGCGACAGGGGCGCCGGGGACCGGGAGCTGCGCGGGATCATCGCCGAGGGCTTCAAGGACGTCTACTTCCAGGACGCCGGCAGCCGTGCACCGGGACTCTCCGACGTCGAGATCAACGACATCGACTACCTGGATCTCGACTACTGAACCACCACCGGCGGCAAGCGCGACGCCGGCGCCCCATGGAGCCGAAGCACGTCAGCGCCGGACACCCCTGGGGGGTGCCAACTGCTCGTCCGCCCACTCGGCGAAGGTGGTGAGCGGGATGCCCAACTCCTGGGCGAACTCGGGACGGGCGGGCTGGAGGACCTCGTTGTTCCACTCGTGTCCGGCTCCCCACTTCGGCATCCCCGCGGCGAGGGCCTCTTCCACGTTCATGGAAGGCGCGGTCACGAGCACGCGCCAGGCGGCGGACAAGGTGCGCGCGATCTGCTCCATCGTGCGCAGGTCACCGGCCAGTTCCAGTTCCACCCGGTGGAACCGGTCGGGATCTCGCAGGGCGTGCGCCGCGGCCGTGCCGATGTCCCGCACGGCCACCAGGGCCAGTTCGGTGTCGGGCTTCAGCACGGTCAGCAGTCCGCCACGGGGCCCCTTGGGCGTCAGCAGGAGCAGGTTCTCCATGAAGAAGGCGGGCTTGATCACCGTCCAGCGGGCGAAACCCGCACCGCGCACCGCTTCCATGATCGCCTGCTTGGTGTGGAAGTAGTCCGCCATCGCCGCCCAGCGGCCCTCGGCCCAGCCGGCGACCCGGGTGTGTGCACCGACTCCACTGGTCGAGGACTGCACGAACTGAGGCACTCCTGCGGCCTTCGCCGCGTCCACCAGGTTCGTGGCCTGGGCGAGTTCGCTCGCGAAATCCACGCTGGTCTCGGTCATGGGCGGCATCTGCACCGAGAACACCGCGCGGACCCCCTCGACCGCCGGGCCGAGGGAGGCCCGGTCGGAGAGATCCGCCCTCACCAGTTCGGCGCCCAGCGCCTCGATCGCACGGGCGGGCTTCGAGCTCGGATCGCGCACGAGCGCACGTACGGGCGCCCCGGAGGCCAGAAGTGCGCGAGCCGTGGCTCCGCCTTGCCGGCCGGTGGCGCCGGTGACCAGGACGATATCGCTGCTACCAGGCATGGTTGCTGCTCCTCGCGGACCGGAGAGGCAAAACGGCGGGGGTCGCCGTTTTGTGTTGCCGCTAAGATATGGCGGGGCCCGCCGTTTAGCAATGAGGAGATCATGACCGGTCAGCGCTCGGACGCCCGACGCAACTACCAGCGCATCCTCGCCGTCGCCGAAACCGAGGTCGCCGCGCGGGGGGCCGAGGCGTCCCAGGAGCAGATCGCCCGCATCGCGGGTGTCGGCTCGGCGACCGTGCGTCGTCACTTCCCCACCCGCCGGGCCCTGCTCGAAGCCGTCTTCCAGGAACGCGTCGAGGGCCTGTGCGAGCGCGCCCACCGGCTGAGTGCGACCGAGGACGGCCGCACCGCACTCCTGGAATGGCTCCACGCCCTTGTCCTCTACGCCGTCTCGGCCCGCGGATTCGCCCATATCCTCAGCTACGAGCCTCCCACCGAGAATCCCTCCCCGAATAGCTGTGGCGGCAGAATCGAAGCGGCAGGAGATCCTCTGCTCCAGCGCGCCATCCGCGACAAGGCGGTTGCACCGCACGTCACTTTTCACGACCTGCTGACCCTCGCCGTCGGCATCGCCCTGGCCACCGAGCACCACGCGGTCCCCGAGGTCCAGGCCGATCGCCTCTTCCGCCTCGCTGTGGAAGGGATCAGCCCTGCACAGGGCACAGCCGGGGTGCGGGAATTCCCGCCTTTCGGTCCGGGTGGCAGGAATTCTGCCGAATGAACGCGTGCGACACGTGGGGTGCCTGATGGGTGACGACCGGACTGGTCGCGGGCGACTCGGACGAGGAAGTGGCTCCGCCTGATCCAGGAAGCCCAAGTACGCGTTCGATCACTTGCGGCTTCGGTCTTCCGCCGCTCGATCTTTGCTCGGAGCCGGGCCGTTGTTTGTAGCGGTGTTTCCGCCACGCATTTCCCTTCGGGGCGTGAAGGAGACTCGGTCGGCTGAACCTGAACGAGGCAAACGCTTTACGGGACGAATGATCGACATGCGGTCGTGGAATTGCTGCTGTAGCGTGGAAGTCGGGCCACGTTGAAGCCTCTTTGCGCACGATTGGTCAAGGCAGATGATCGCCATTCATGTCCTATCTTTGGAATGCATCAAAGTCGCCTATAATGCATTTGGGTTCGGTAGCAGTTATAACGTCTCCCTTGTAACGAACAACGCGTCTTACCGGGGCCCTTGGTACATGGACGATGGCGAGAAAGTCGACATCGGCTCCTATAGCTTCGGGATCGATCCCGACACCCCGAACACCCGCTGGATATACCACCTAGAGTTTTCCAACGCACTCTTTCGGCAGGAGACACAGACAACCACTGTTTGGCGTGCGGAATACGAAGACCTGAGCGACTTCCTGTCGGTTGAACGCACTTTTCACTTTGATGGTGAGGGAGACTACGTACTCACCTACATGTTCGACGACGTATTGTAGGCGCTCGCCGCGCGTGGACATTTAAGGGCATGACCGCAGCGGCTATTCGCGCCAATGCGGGCAGGCGACTTTCTGCGGCCCGGCTGGACGGGTCTCATGTTGTCGTTTCCGCCCGGTACGCCTCCACTGTGGATACGTTCCAGCGGAGCACCTGGTTACTGCCGTGCCGAATCCGTCCCCGCACGTAAGATCCGTTCCAGCTCTTTGCAACCGAGGGGCAAGCCTAGATATTAATCCGAAACGGTTCGGGTTCTGGGTCGTTGGTGGGGTGTGAGCGATCTGGTGGGGGACGCGCGGCATCTGTCGCCGTCGGCGCAGGAGGCCCTGC